>JAICIW010000116.1 GCA_025928735.1 Rhodanobacteraceae bacterium
ACGCCGTGCAACTGCGTGGAATCGCCGTCCACGCGGAAGAATTCCGCGATGGTCATCTTGAGTTCGCCGAAGATCGGCTTGGTGTTCATCGCCAACTGGTCGAGGCTGGTGAGGTTCTGCACCGTGCCCTTGCCGAAGGTCTGCTCGCCGATGATCAGGCCGCGGCCGTAGTCCTGGATCGCCGCGGTGAAGATTTCGCTGGCCGAGGCGGAGCCGCGATTGACCAGCACCGCCATCGGGCCGGTCCACAGCATTTTCTCGTCCGAGTCTTTTTGCTCGACCTGGCCGCGGCTGTCGCGCACCTGCACCACCGGACCCTTGCCGACGAACAGGCCGGTGAGGTTGATGGCTTCCTCCAGCGAACCGCCGCCGTTGTCGCGCAGGTCGACCACCACCGCCGAGACCTTGGCGGTCTTCAGTTGCGCCAGCAGCTTGGCGACGTCGCGCGAGGCGCTCTTGTAGTCGGGATCGCCGCGGCGGCGCGCGTCGAAATCCTCGTAGAAGCTCGGCAGGTCGATGATGCCGATCTTGACCGTGCGACCATCCTGCTTGACGTCAATGACCTTCTTCTTGGCTTCCTGGTCGGCAATGGTGACCTTCTGGCGCACCAGCGTGATGAGGTGCGGCTTGGCGTCGGGGCCGCCTTCGGCCGGCAGCACTTCCAGCCGCACCGTGGTGCCTTTCTTGCCGCGGATCTTGGCGACCACGTCGTCGATGCGCCAGCCGACGGTGTCGACGATCGCGCCGCACTCGCCCTGGCCCACGCCCACGATCTTGTCACCGACTTCGAGCTTGCCAGACTTCGCGGCCGGGCCGCCCGGCACCACTTCGCGGATCACGGTGTATTCGTCGTGTTCCTGCAGCACCGCGCCGATGCCTTCCAGCGACAGCTTCATGGTGATGTCGAAATTCTGGCTGGCGCGCGGCCCGAAATAATTGGTGTGCGGGTCGATCGCGGTCGCGTACGCGTTCATGAAGGTCTGGAACACGTCCTGGCTGTCGAGCTGGTGCACGCGGTCGAGATAATTCTCGTAGCGGCGCGACAGCGTCTTGCGGATCTCGGCGTCGTCCTTGCCGGCCAGCTTCAGGCGGATCCAGTCGTTCTCCACGCGCTCCTTCCACAGGTTGTCCAGCGCGGTGCCGTCGGCTGCCCACGGCGCCTTTTCGCGATCGAACTTGTAGGCGCCGTTGCCGTCGAGCTTCACGCCCTTCTTCAGCAGCTCCAGCGCGTACGCGGTGCGCTCGCCCGAGCGCTTTTCATACAGGTTGAAGATCGCGAATGGAACGGACATGTCGCCGTTCCAGATCGCGTCGTCCAGCTTGCCGCGATCCGGCGTGAACTTGTCGAGGTCCTGTTGCGTGAAGAACAGCCGGCTGCCGTCCAGCGCCTTGAAATAGGCGTCGAAGATCTTCGCCGACATCGCGTCGTCGAGCGGCAGTGCCTCGTACTGGAAGCGCGTCAGCAACCGCGCGGCGAGGATCGCGGCCTGGCCCTGGGCCGCGGTCGGTTTCAGTTCCGGCGCCGGCGCCGCCTTGTATTTGGCGGCCGGTGCGGCCGGCACGCTGGACGACGATGCCGGACAGTTCGCGGGCGGCGCGGGATTCTGCGCACGCGCGCCCAACGACACGACGAGGGCGACCAGGACTACGAGAACACGCTGCAACATGGACATTCCTTGTACGACCGGAGCGGACGGTCGCGGGCGCTCTTTGCGCGGGCGATAAGGGGAAACGGACGCCGGCCGTTCGCTGGCGCGTTCGGGTGCGGGATGCGGGCGGGTGAGGCTCGTCGTGGCGCGGCCCGACCCTAAAGTATCGGAAATCGTGGTGGCGGGATATGGCCGCAAGTCATGCGGCGGCGCGGGGCAGGGCGGGGTCCGCATCCTGCGGCGACAGTCCGAATTGTCGGCCCAGCTCAACAATCAGCACATCCTCGACATCGGCAAGCCGCGACGGGCCGCCCAAGTCTAGCAGTTGCGTCACCGACAAGCCCGCGTATCCACAGGGATTGATGCGGCGAAAAGGCGCGAGGTCCATCGCGATGTTGAAGGCGAGACCGTGAAAGGTGCAGCCGCGGCGTACCCTGAGGCCCAGCGCCGCGATCTTGGCCTCGCCCACGTACACGCCGGGCGCGCCGTCGCGGCGAACGGCGACGACGTTCCATTCGGCCAGCGTATCGATGATCGATTGCTCGATCCGCCGCACCAGTTCGCGCACGCCGATTTTCAGCCGGCGCAGGTCCAGCAGTGGGTAGGCGACGATCTGGCCGGGGCCGTGGTAGGTCACCTGGCCGCCGCGATCCACGTTGATCACCGGAATGTCGCCGGGCGCCAGCACGTGTTCCGGCTTGCCGGCCTGCCCCAGCGTGAACACCGGGTCGTGTTGCACCAGCCACAACTCGTCCGGCGTGTCCGGCCCCCGTGCGTTGGTGAACGCCTGCATCGCGCGCCACACCGGTTCGTACGGCTGGCGGCCGAGATGACGGACGAGCAACGGCCGTGCGTTCACAACGTATACCGGATATCCGGATGCGCGCGCAGCGCGGCGTGGGCTTCCTCGTATTTCTCGCGCGAGGGGCAGTTGAACACCACGCTCACCGAGACGTAATTGCCTTGACTGGACGAGCGTTCGCGAACGCTGGCTTCCAGCACCGACAGCCCGATCTCGCGCAGGATCTCCGTCACGCGCTCGCGCAGGTTGGCGTTGGCGTTGCCCATCGCGGTGACTTCGAAGCTGCCGGGAAACTGGAAGCCCTGGCCTTCGTTCTTCTCGATGTCGCCGAGTTCGCGCATCCCGGTATTTTATTGGGTCGTGGCCGGCGCCGCGACACTGGACGCCGACGACACCGACACGGTGGGCGCCGGCGTGGTGGTGGTGCCGTTGCCGTGGTGGAACCACAGCAGGATCGCGTCCCACAGGCGCTTGAAGAAGCCGCCCTGCGGCGCGTCCTTCAACACCACCAGCGGTTCGGTCACTACCGGTTTGCCGTCGAAGGTCACCTTCAACGTACCGACCTGCTGGCCCTGCTTGAACGGTGCGACCAGCCGCTGCGGAATTTCGAGTGTCGCCTGCAGCTTGTCGTACTGGCCTCGGGGGATGGTCACCGACGCGTCCTCGGCAATGCCGAGTTCCAGCGTGTCGGCTTCGCCCTTCCAGAGCCGCGGCGTGGCCAGCACCTGGCCGGCCTTGTAGAGGTCATGGGTGCGATAGAAGTTGAAGCCCCAGTTCAGGAGTGCTTCGTCGCCGGTGGTCGCGGCGTTCATGTCGGGGCCGCCCATCGTTACCGCGATCAGACGCATGCCGTCGCGAAGCGCCGACGCGGCCAGGCAGAAGCCGGCTTCCTTGGTGGAACCGGTCTTGATGCCGTCCACCGTCGGGTCGGTCCACAACAGGGTGTTGCGGTTGTGTTGGGTGATGCCGTTCCACTCGAACGCCTTGATCTTTGAAATCTTGTATTCCTCGGGAAAGTTCTTGATCAGCGCGCGCGAAAGAATCGCGATGTCGTGCGCGGTGCTGTAGTGGTCGGGCGCGGGGTAGCCCGAGGCGTTGACGAAATGCGTCCCGGTCATGCCAAGCCGCTTGGCGTAGGCGTCCATCATCTGCGCAAAGGCCTGTTCGGAGCCGGCGACGTGCTCGGCCAGCGCGATCGCGGCGTCGTTGCCGGACTGGATGATCATCCCGTACAGCAAGTCCTTCAATGGCACGTCGGAATTCAATTTCAGGAAGCTGGTCGAACCGTCGGTGCCGGCGCCGCCGGCACGCCAGGCGTGCTCGCTGATGTGGACCTTGTCGTCCATGTGGACCTTGCCGGCCTTGATCTCGGCGTTGACCACGTACTCGGTCATGATCTTGGTCAGCGAGGCCGGCGCGCGGCGCTGGTCCATGTTGCTGGACGCGAGGATCTGCCCGTTGGCGTAATCCATCAGCACCCACGCTTCCGCATTCGGCTGCGGCGCCGGCGGAATCGGCGTCTCGGGGGTCGTCGGTACCGGCTTGGGCGGCACCGCGGGTTTCGGCGGCAGCGCGGTCTGCGCAAACAACACGCCGGTGAAGGCGACGAGGGATACCAGCATCAGGGGACGCACGATTTTCATCAGGTTATGAAATCCGGAAAAGTTGAAGCGATGAATGACAGCGGGGGCAACCCCGATGAACCGCTTACTCTACTGCGACGCTTGCGTGTGGCAACCCGAGCGCATCGAGTTTTGCGGTGGTGCGATCGACCGTATCCACGTCGGGCAACGGCCCGATCTGCACGCGTTGCAACGTGCGTCCATTCACGCTGCCGGCGATCACGCGTACCGGCCCCAGCTTCAAGCCTCGCAACCGCGCCGCCAGCCGCTCGGCATTGGCCGCGTCCGCGAACGCGCCCACCTGCACGTACAGCAGCGGTTGCCGACCTGTTCGCGGTGTGACCGCGGTGACGGGCGCAGGTTCCGCACTCGGATGCGAGGGGTCGATGCCCTGCACGTCCACGAGGCCGGTGCCCTTCGGCCAGATACCGATCCGCACCGCCGCGGCCAGCGACAGATCGATCACGCGGTTGGGCATGAACGGCCCACGATCGTTGATCCGCACGATCACGCTCTTGCCATTCTGCAGATTGGTGACGCGCGCGAAGCTCGGCAGCGGCAGCACCTTGCTGGCTGCCGAGAATTTGTACATGTCATAGGTTTCGAAATCGGAAGTCTTGTAGCCGTTGAATTTGCTGCCGTAGTACGAAGCGATGCCGCGCTCGCTGTAACCGGCGGCGGTGGGCAGTACGCGATAGGTCTGCCCGTTCACCGTGTAAGGCGACTTGTTGCCGTAGCGCGATCTCGGTTCGGCGACCGGCACCGGCTCGGGAATCCTGCTGAAATCGATATCCTTGATGTCCGGTGTGGAATCGTCCCGCTGGTGGTAGCGGTCCGATTGCGATCGGCTGGTGTCGTCGCGCCACGGCGTGTTGGACGTGCGGCCGGGCTGTGACGATCCGTGGCGCGCAGGATTGGACGAACATGCCGTCAACGTCAGGGCCGTCAGCGCCAGCAGCGCGAGCGACAGGGCGAGACGCAGCGCGCGCTTCATTGCGCAGTGGGCGCCTGGGTGATGCCGTGCGCGATCGCATCGGCCAGTTGCATCACGGCCAGCGCGTACATAGGGCTCTTGTTGTAGCGGGTGATCACGTAGAAATTCTGGAAGGTCAGCCAGTATTCGGGACCGTTCGCGCCATCGAGGGTCAGCAGGTTTGCAGGCAGGGACGGATCTTCGTGCGCGGTGGGCGCGTAGCCGTCGGCGGTGAACTGTTCGAGCGGCGTTTTCGGCATCACGTTCTCGTAGGCCGGCGGCGGCGCCGCAGTGGTACTGGGATCGGCCTGCACCGCGACAGGCTGCCCGGTTTGCCAGCCGTGCTCGCGGAAGTAATTGGCGATGCTGGCGAACGCATCCGGTAGCGAGGCCATGAGGTTGATGTGGCCGTCGGCGTCGGCATCCACCGCAAAATCGCGGATGCTGGACGGCATGAACTGCCCGAGTCCTTCCGCGCCCGCATACGAACCGTAGATGTCGGGAATCGCGCCGGGCAGTTTGTTGGTGGGCAATTCCAGCAGCGTCTTCAGTTCGCCGCGAAAGTATTTCGCGCGTGGCGGATAGTGGAACGCCAGCGTCACCAGTGCGTCCAGCACGCGATAACTGCCGGTGTTGCTGCCATAGTTGGTTTCCACGCCGATGATCGCGACGATGTATTGCGGCGGCACGCCGTACCGCTGACCGATCTGGTCGAGCAGCGCCTGATGCTGGCGATAGAACACCACGCCTTCATCGATCCGCTCGGGGGTCATGAAGATCGGGCGATATGCGCTCCATGGCTTGGCCTCGGCTGGACGCGTCATCGCGTCGATGATGCTCTGCTTGACCACCGCGCCATCGAGCAACACGTTCAGCGCGGCCGGATCCTTTCCGGTAGTCGCCGCGACCTCGCGCACCAGTTGGGCCTGATCGGAGTTTGCGGGAACCGCGGACTGTGACGGGTTTTGCGCAGGAGGGGTTTGCGCGAGGGCGGCGATGGGCAGGAATCCGGCCAGTGCCACGGCCAGCCAGCCGGTACGGTGCGCTTGGAACATGTGCAGGGGAACTCGGAAAATCGCGGTGACGGACGGCAGCCTAACATGCATGACGCGTGGAGCGGCGCGCCATCCCCGACGTCGAAACGCGGCTGCAGCGACTGATACACTCCCGCCGTCTGCAACGTGGTGCGGCGCTGCGCGACGACGACTGCTTGAGGCCCGAACGATGACGTCGGCGATGGTTTCCGCAGGGCGAACCGAGGTCGGCAAAGTCCGGCGCCGCAACGAGGATGCGATCCTCGTTCGCAATGACGCCGGTTTGTGGGTTGTGGCGGACGGACTCGGGGGGCATGCGGACGGTGATCGCGCCAGCCGCCTGATCGTCGAACGGTTGGCCAAACTGCCGCGACGCGGGGACATACTCGATTTCATCGAAGCCATCGAGGATGTGCTGTTTGAGGTGAATGCCGAACTCCGCCACCAGGCGCGGCTGCGCGCCGTGGATCTCATCGGCTCGACCGTGGTGGTATTGGTGCATGGTGGCGGGTTTTCCCTGTGCGGCTGGGCAGGCGACAGCCGAGGCTATTGCTGGACGAACGGACGTCTGTCGCAGATCACCCGCGATCACCTTTACGGGGTGGCGGCAACGGATCACTGGTCGGGTGGCCCGGGACAAAGCCAGCCAGGTGGCGGCATGCTGACCCGTGCGGTGGGCGCAGACCATGCGTTGTTCATGGACTGGGCCGTAGCCCGCAATGGTCCCGGTACGAGATTCGTGCTTTGCTCGGATGGCATCAACAAGGAAATGTCCGACCTGGAAATTGCATCGGCGTGCAGCCGACACGGGATGCCCGGGGGCATCCTCGACGAGTTGTTCGAGACATCGCTGCAGCGGGGTGCACGCGACAACCTTTCGGCGGTCGTGGTGAGCCTGCCCGGCGCTGCGACGATCGAAAATCCCGCGGCCGACCTGCGGATGGAGGCGATCAATCGCGCGTTGCAGGCGCTGGA
>JAICIW010000233.1 GCA_025928735.1 Rhodanobacteraceae bacterium
CGCAGCCTGCCGCCCGTAGTGGGCAAACTGGTGCCCGACAGCGCGGCCGAAGCCGCCGGTCTGAAACCGGGCGACCGCGTCGTCAGCATCAACGGCACCGCGATCAGCGACTGGAACCAGTTGACCGACACCACCCGCAAGGATGCCGGTCCCGACCACAGGCTTGCACTGGTGGTGATGCGCGACGGCCAACGCATGTCGATATCGCTGCAGCCGCGCCTGACCAGCGAACCCGACGGCAGCAAGGTCTGGGCGATCGGCATTTATGCGAAACCAGGCACGGCGGCGTACGACACGGTGTTGCGGCGAGGGCCGCTGGCGGCCGTGCCGGCGGCCATCGAACAGATGTGGGATCTCACCGCCACCACCGTGAAGATGCTGGGCCACATGCTGACCGGTTCGGCGTCGCTGTCGAACCTCTCCGGCCCGATCTCGATTGCGCAGTACGCGCAGACCTCGGCGGAAATGGGCCCGGCGTGGTTCCTGTACTTCCTCGGCATCATCTCGCTCAGCCTCGGCATCATGAACCTGCTGCCGATCCCGATCCTCGACGGCGGCCACTTGCTCTATTACCTGATCGAGCTGGTCAAGGGCAGCCCGTTGTCCGAACGCGCGATGGCGGCCGGGCAATACATGGGCATGGCATTGCTGGTGATGCTGATGGGCCTGGCGTTCTACAACGACATCCTGCGCGTACTCTCATGAGCAAGCCAGCCCTGTCTTGCACCACCCGCCAAGGGCTTTTCTTGCGTGCGGTCTGAGACGCGCCGCTTTCCCGTGCGCGGCCGCGCCTGTACGATGCACGGTTTGCGTGGCAAATCCTGACTTTCCGGAACCGACGATGAAGCGAGTCGCCGCACTGATCCTGTTCGCCGCCCTCTCCGCACCCGTGGCGGCGTATGCCTTCCAACCCTTCACCGTCAGCGACATCCGCATCGAGGGCCTGCAGCGCATCGCGGCCGGCACGGTGCTGAGCTATCTGCCGATCGAGCCCGGCCAGACGATGACCGACTCGACGGCGCAGAAAGCCATCGAGGATCTTTTCAAGACCGGCTTCTTCAACAACGTCGAGTTGGAACGCCAGGGCAGCATCCTGATCGTGAAAGTCACAGAGCGCCCGTCCATCGCCAGCCTCACCGTGCGCGGCAACAAGGACATCAAGACCGACCAGTTGATGAAGGGCTTGAAGTCCGCGGGACTGGCCGAAGGCCAGACTTTCGATCGCCTCACGCTCGACCAGATGCGCCAGCAATTGATCGCGCAGTACAACGATCGCGGCAAGTACAACGTCACGGTCGAACCGCACGTCACCAACCTGGACCGCAATCGCGTCTCGGTCGACATCGAAATCCACGAGGGCAAGGCCTCGACGATCCAGGAAATCAACATCGTCGGCAACCAGGCCTTCACCGACAACCAGATCCGCGACGACTGGGAATCGGGCACGCCCAACTGGACCTCGTGGTATTCCAACAACGATCAGTATTCGCGCGAGAAGCTTTCGGGCGACCTCACCAAGCTGTCATCGTATTACCTCGACCGCGGCTACGCCGATTTCAACATCAGTTCGGCGCAGGTCACCATCAGCCCCGACAAGCGCGACATCTACATCGCCGCGGCCGTCCACGAGGGCGAGATCTACAAGATTTCCGACATCCATCTGCTCGGCACGCTGATCCTGCCGGAAGATGCGCTGCGCAAGGTGCTGCGCATCGAGCCCGGCGAGGTGTTCGACCGCCACAGCATCGAGCTTTCCTCGGACGCGATCACCGATGTGCTGTCCAACATCGGTTACGCGTTCGCCAAAGTGTCGCCGATTCCGAAAGTGGATGAAAAGAACCACACGGTCGACCTGACTTTCTTCGTCGATCCGGGTCCGCGCGTGTACGTGCGCCGCATCAACTTCAAGGGCAACACCAGCACCCAGGACCAGATCCTGCGCCGCGAGATGCGCCAATACGAGGGCGCGTGGTATTCGCAGGCCGCGATCGATCGTTCCAAGGTGCGCCTGCAGCGCCTCGGCTTCTTCAGGGACGTCAACGTCGATACCGTCAAGGTGCCGGGCACGACGGACGAAGTGGACCTGAACGTCAAGGTCACCGAGGAATCGTCCGGCCAGTTCCAGTTCGGCGTCGGCTACTCGCAGGTGTCGGGCATCATCCTCTCGACCTCGATATCCAACAACAACTTCCTCGGCACCGGCAATCGCGTGTCGGCGACGTTCCAGAAGAGCCTGTTCCTCAAGCAGTACCAGGTTTCGTTCTTCGATCCGTACCTCACCGACAGTGGCATCGGCATCGGCTACAGCGCCAGCGTGCTGAAGTTGAACCAGGGCGAACAGAACATCGCGTCCTATCTTTCGGATACCGATTCGTTCTCGACGTACCTGAGCTTCCCCATCAGCGAAACCGACAGCATCAATGCCGGCATCGGCGTCAACAAGACCAGACTGGACCTGATCCCGGGCTACACGCCGCAGGTGTTCTTCGACCAGATCTACAAGATCGGCCACTACACCATCCACGAGACGCCGCTGACGCTTTCCTACTCGCACGACACGCTCAACCGGTTCTTCAAGCCGACCCGCGGCGGGCTGCAGCAAGTCAGCGCGGAAATAGGGCTGCCCGGCGGCACCGTGCCGTACTACAAGCTGACCTTGTCCACCAGCGACTACTTCCCGCTGCCGTTCGGCTTCACCGCCCACATGTCGGGTACGCTCGGCTATGGCAAGGCCTATTCCAAGGACGTGTCGGTGCAGTACGCCGACAGCCAAGGCAACATCCGCACGATGTCGTTCCCGTTCTTCCAGAACTATTACGCCGGCGGCGTGCGCGACGTGCGCGGCTTCGAGGACAACACGCTGGGTCCGCGCATCTGTTCCGGGCTGATCGGTGCGAACGGCAAGGCCGACCCGACCGCCATTTCCGTCAACGGCACCTGCATCGGCGGCAGCTACTACCGTCCGCAGCCGGTCGGCGGCGCGTTCAAGGTGCTGGGCAGCGGCGAACTGGTATTGCCGTTCTTCAAGGACAATCCGAAGGCGCGCATCTCGCTGTTCGCCGACGTGGGCAACGTGTTCGCTGGCTACGGCGATTTCAACGCCTCGGATCTGCGTGCGTCGGTCGGTATTTCGCTGCAATGGATCGCGCCGGTCGGGCCAATCGTGATCAACCTGGCGCAGCCGATCCGCGACAAGCCGGAAGACAAGCCGTACGAAGAACGGCTGCAGTTCTACTTCGGCCGCACGTTTTAAGCCTTGCAGCCGGGCTTGTGCCCGGCTCAAGGCCAAAACAAGAACGTCACACCCCACAACCCCGGTCAGGCCATTGCGGTGCAATGGCCTGACCGCCCCCTTGACGGAAGGGGGCTGAAACAACGCGTGCGTCGATACAATTCGGGCGCGGCACGTGCAAGCAATTCCATGCACGCGCCCTCGAATCCTCTCAAGCCTTCGGCGAATGGAACGACCAACCGGCTACCGCATCGACGAACTGGCGCGCCGCTTCGGACTGGAAGCGCGCGGTAACACGTCGCGCGTGATCCACGGCGTCGCGCCCCTGGCGCGCGCGCAACCCGGGCACCTGGCCTTTCTCGCCAACCCGCGCTACGCGGTCGATTTGACGCACACCGGCGCAGGCGTGGTCGTGTTGCGGAGCGAACACGCGGACGCGAGTCCGGTGCCGGTGCTGATCACCAAGGATCCTTATCTCGCCTACGCGCGCATCGCCTCACTGTTCGAGCATGCGCCCACCCGGCCGCCCGGTGTCCACCCGAGCGCGGTGGTCGCGGACCACGCACGGGTCGATCCGTCTGCGAGCATCGGCCCGCACTGCGTGGTCGACGCGGGCGCCATCATTGAAGCCGGCGCGAGTCTCGGGCCAGGCTGCGTGGTCGGGCCGGATTGCACCGTCGGCGCACAATCGCATCTGGCTGCGCGCGTCACGCTGGTCACGCGCGTGACGCTGGGCAAGCGCGTATTGATCCATGCCGGCGCGGTGCTGGGAGCGGACGGCTTCGGCATCGCGCGCGATACCGACGGCTGGGTCAAGGTGCCGCAGCTCGGCGGTGTGCGTGTCGGCGACGATTGCGAAATCGGCGCCAACACCACGATCGATCGCGGCGCCCTGGAAGACACCGTGCTCGAAGACGATGTCCGACTCGACAACCTGATCCAGATCGCGCACAACGTCCGCATCGGCGCGCACAGCGCGCTGGCCGGCTGCGCGGCAGTGGCAGGCAGCGCCATCATCGGCCGCGATTGCCTGATCGGCGGCGGCGCCGGCGTGCTCGGTCACCTCGAAATTGCCGACGGCGTTACCATCACGGCGAGAACGCTGGTGACCCATTCCATCCGCGCGGCCGGCGTATATTCTTCCGGCGCGCCGGTCGAGGAAAACCGCACGTGGCGCCGTAAC
>JAICIW010000341.1 GCA_025928735.1 Rhodanobacteraceae bacterium
CGCGGGCCCGTGAGCCGAAACGTGCACGCAGCGCTTCGAGGTCGCGGGCTTGCGCCAGCGAATGGCCATGTTCGTCGCGCAGGTCGAAGCGCATCTTCAAGTGCGACGGCAACGCACTCGGATCGAACATCCCGGCGTCCACGGCGACCCCAGTCACGCGCTTGAGAAAACTCGCAAGCACGGCCGCCAGCGGCTCATCACGCGGCGCTTCCGCCTCGACGAAGGCACGCGCAAATTCCGGCGCGGGCACGAAGTTGCGCCGCTGCGTCTTGGGCAGGCTTCGAATCAGCGCCGCGACCTTGTCCTGCAGCAGCCCCGGCACCAGCCATTCGCAGCGCGCCGCCGGCACCGCGTTCAACAGCGGCAATGGCACGCGCAGGGTGACACCGTCGGCCTCGTCGCCCGGCATGAACCGGTAATCGAACGCAAGCCGCTGGTTGCCGACCTCCATCGCATCGGGAAACGCGCCGGCATCGCCGTGGGCGCCGGGTTCCAGCACGTCGCGCAACGACCAGCGCAGCGCAGCGCGCTCGGCGGCGGATGCACGCTTGTACCAGGCATCCAGTGCGGCGGACGAGGCGATGCCGTGCGGCAACTTGCCGGCAAAGAATCCGGCCAGGTCCTCGTCGGATTTCAGCAAGCCTTCGCGGCGCTGCTGCGCCTCGATTTCCAGAGCCTCGTCCAGCACCCGCGCATTCGCGTGCACGAAATCGGCGCGACCATCGATGTCGCAGCGCGCCAGCGCTTCGCGCAGGAAGATCGCATGCGCCACCTCCGGGTCTTGCTTCGCGAAAGTCACCGCGCGTCGCTCGACCAGGATCAACCCGTACAGCGAAACCTGTTCGAACGCCTGCACTGCACCGCGCGAGCGCGACCAGTGCGGATCACTGCAGGTCCGTTTCAACAAATGCGCAGCCTGCCGCTCGATCCAGGCGGGCTCGATGCGCGCGCACTGCATGCCCCAGACCTTGCCGCCCAGATCGAGGATCTGCGCGACGAACAACCACGCGGGCGGCTTCTTCGCCAGCGCGGAACCCGGGAACACCTTGAACTTGCGCTCGCGCGTGCCGCGATACAGGCCCTGCTCGTCCTTGCGCGCGACGTTGGTGGGCAGGCCAGAGAGCAACGCCAGGTGGATATCGCGATAGAGCCCATCCGCGAAAGCTTTTTGTTCGTCATTCCGGAAGCCGCGCAGCGGCGATCCGGAATCCATAGCTCTTGCCTTGGAGGCGCTGGATAAACTCACGCCATCCATGGCGCTCGCCCTTCGGGTCACCTGCGGTGTTCGCGTTGGCAATTCTGCCAACGCAGTCCGCTTTTGCGGGAATGGCGAATTTGAATCTTTTGGTCCTTGCTTCACTTGGGCCCGATCCAGCAACAACTGTCGATGCAGCTCACGCCACTCGCGCATCCGCATGAACGACACGAAGTGTTTCGCGCACCAGTCGCGCAATTTCGATTGGGTCAGTTCCTCGTGGGCCGTGCGGTACGCGGTCCAGAGGTTCAGCACGCCGATGAAATCGGATTGCGGATCAGTGAATTCGGCGTGCGCGGCGTCGGCCTGCTGCTGCTTGTCCGCGGGACGCTCGCGGGGGTCCTGGATGCCCAGGAACGCAACGATCGGCAATACCGTGTCGGACACGCCAAGCTCCCGCGCCTCGACCAGCATGCGCGCGAGTTGCGCGTCGATCGGAATCCGCGCGAGCTGCTTGCCCATCGGCGTCAGGTGCCGCGCCTCGTCCACGGCGCCGATTTCGGCCAGCCGCCGCCAGCCATCGTTGACCGCGCGCGGGTCGGGTGGATCGATGAACGGAAAGGCTTCGACATCGCCGAGGCCGAGGTCGAGCATCCGCAGGATCACGTCGGACAATGCGCTGCGCAGGATTTCCGGATCGCCGTACGGCGGACGCGCGATGAAATCCGCTTCGTCATAGAGCCGCACGCAAATGCCCGGCCCGACGCGTCCGCAACGGCCGGCGCGCTGGTTGGCCGCGGCTTGCGAAATGGGTTCGATGTGCAGCCGTTCGATCTGGCTGCGCCGCGAATAGCGCTTGACGCGCGCGTCGCCGGAATCGACCACCCAGCGGATGCGCGGCACCGTCAGCGAAGTCTCGGCGACGTTGGTGGCCAGCACGATGCGACGTTGGGGGCCCGGCTTGAACACGCGATCCTGTTCCTTCACCGACAGCCGCGCGTACAGCGGCAACACTTCGGTATGGCGGTATTGCCGGCGCGCCAACGCGAGGTGCGCATCGCGGATCTCGCGTTCGCCCGGCAGGAACACCAACACATCGCCTTTGGGATCTTCGCGGGTGAGGTCGTCGAGCGAGGCAACGGCACGCTCGGTCAGGCCGCTCTCCTGCTCCGGCGGCCGATAGCGGATTTCGACCGGATAAGCGCGGCCTTCCACCGCCACCACGGGCGCGTTGTCGAAATGCTCGGCAAAACGCGCAGTGTCGATGGTGGCGGAGGTGACGATCAGTTTGAGGTCGCGGCGCTTGCGCAACAGTCCCTTCAGATAGCCCAGCAGGAAATCGATGTTGAGGCTGCGCTCGTGCGCCTCATCGATGATCAGCGTGTCGTAGGCCGACAGCCAGTGGTCGTGCGCCATTTCGGCCAGCAGGATGCCGTCGGTCATGAACTTGACAAGCGTGTTCTCGCCGAGCTGTTTCGCGAAGCGCACCTCGTAACCGACCACGCTCCCGGTCTCACCTCCCAGTTCATTCGCCACGCGCCGCGCCATTGCGCGCGCGGCCAATCGCCGTGGCTGGGTGCAACCGACCATGCCCGCAACACCGCGCCCGGCCGCGAGGCACAGCTTCGGTAGTTGCGTGGTCTTGC
>JAICIW010000235.1 GCA_025928735.1 Rhodanobacteraceae bacterium
CGCGACCAGGATGTTCCACGCAAGGAGGTTTCCATGAAACGCATGCATTCGATTTCGAGCATTGCCGCCGCGATTGCGCTGGCGTGCGCCGCGCCGTTCGCGCTGGCGCAGCAGACCACGCCCGCTTCGCAGCATCCGCAGTCGGGCGCGGTGACGCATACGCCGCCATTCCAGACCACGCCGACGCAGACTCCGGCCGACCAGCAGTTGCCGCCGCGCATTCCGCAGCCCGCGCAGTCCAGCGACGTGATGGGCCAGCACGACATGACCGGCACGGTGCGTTCGGTCAGCAGCAACGGCATCGTCGAGGTGCATACCGACGATGGCAATTTGAAGGTGCATTTCCCCGATGCCAGCCAACACCTGAAGAAGGGCGACAAGATCACGCTGCATCTTGCCTACTCGATCGCGCCGTCTGCACCGGCTGCTTCGATGTAGCCAGCGCGTGTTTGATCGGGACCGCCGGCGCGTCCGGCGGTTTCCTCGTGCCCCAGCGGCTCGCATTGGCCGGGCGGGTGTGCTACCAATGGCGCCTTGACGGTCCAGCAAACGTGAGAGCCTGCGATGTCGGCAATGGTCCCGTCCGGCGCGGAGCAGCCTCGTCCTTCGGCGGATGAGGCTGGCGTGCGCGCATGTGCGCTGCTGGTCGAGCGCGGCCGCCTGAAGCAGGATGATCTGGCGCGGGCCGAGCGGCTGTTGGCCGAGGCGCCGGAGAACCGGCTGACGGCGCTGCTGTCCCGGCTGGGCCTGGTTTCGGAACGCGATTTGGCCGAAGCCTGGGCGGAAACCCTGCGCCTGCCGTTGCTCACCGCGAAGGAAGCGCCGGACGCACCACCGGAAACCGCGCTGTCGGTGCGTTTCATGAAGCAATACCACGCGGTGCCGGTGGGCGAAGCCGGGCCGGCCGTGCAGCTCGCCACGGCCGATCCCGGCGATCCGTACATCGCGCACGCGGTGACGCTTGCCTGCGGACGGCCCGTGAACATGGTCGTCGCCGCGCGTGCCGACATCGACGACCTGATCGAACGTTGGTACGGCACCGGTCGCAGCGCGCTCGGCACCATCGTCGAAGGATTGGGCGAGGGCGGCGAAAGCGCATCGGGCGACGACGACATCGAACATCTGCGCGATCTCGCTTCCGAAGCGCCCGTCATTCGGCTGGTGAACCTGCTGATCCAGCGCGCGGTGGAAGCACGCGCCTCGGACATCCACATCGAGCCGTTCGAGAATCGTTTGAAGGTGCGCTACCGCATCGACGGCGTGCTGCACGAAGTCGAGGCGCCGCCCGCATCCAGCACCGCGGCGGTGATTTCGCGCATCAAGATCATGGCGCGCATGAACATTGCCGAGCGCCGCCTGCCGCAGGACGGCCGCATCATGTTGCGCGTGCAGGGCAAGGAACTGGACCTGCGCGTGTCGGCGATCCCGACCAGTTTCGGCGAATCGGTGGTGATGCGCATCCTCGATCGCGGCAACGTGATCCTGGATTTCGATTCGCTGGGCTTCGACGAGCACACGTTGCCGTCGTTTCTGCACGTGCTCGAACAGCCGCACGGGATCCTGCTGGTCACCGGTCCCACGGGCTCGGGCAAGACCACCACGCTCTATACCGCGCTGTCGAAGATCAACACGCCCGACCGCAAGATCATCACCGTCGAGGACCCGGTCGAATACCAGCTCGAAGGCATCAACCAGATGCAGGTGAAGCCGCAGATCGGGCTGGATTTCGCAGGCGCGCTGCGCTCGATCGTGCGTCAGGACCCGGACGTGATCATGATCGGCGAAATGCGCGATCTGGAAACCTGCAAGATCGCGATCCAGTCCGCGTTGACCGGGCATCTCGTATTGTCGACGCTGCACACCAATTCCGCCGCGGGCGGTCTGACGCGCCTGCTGGACATGGGCGTCGAGGATTACCTGATCGCGTCCACCGTCAACGCGATCGTGGCGCAACGGCTGGTGCGGCGGCTCGATCCCGCGACGGCGGAAGCCTACGAACCGTTGCCGGAAATGGTCGCGGAACTCGGCCTCGACAAACTCACCAGCCGGCGCCCGCTGCGCCTGTATCGCCCGAAAGCGTCGGCGGAAAATCCCAACGGTTTTCGCGGCCGGCTCGCGATCATCGAACAGTTGACGATGAACGATGCGCTGCGGCGCCTGTTGATGCAGCATGCGGATGCGAGCGACATCGAACGCGCCGCGCGCCAGAGCGGCATGCGCACGATGTACGAGGATGGCCTGCGCAAGGCGCTGGCGGGGCTCACCACCGCCGAAGAGGTGCTGCGTGTCACGCAGGAAGGCTGAGAGCCCGGACAGGGGACCCGAGACCGGGAACCCGCGAAAACTCTCATGTAGCCGTCATTCCGGCGAAAGCCGGAATCCATTTTGCGTTTGGAAGGAGCGCAAGATCAAAATGGATTCCAGATCGTCGCTGCGCGGCGTCCGAAATGACGCCAAGCATTCCGTTTCCCGACTCCCGGATCCCTGATTCCCGGTCCCCTTGATGGCCTCCTTCCGCTACAAAGCCGTCACGCCTTCCGGTGAAACCGTCGAGGGCCGCATGGATGCCGCGTCCGTCGAGGACGTGATCCAGCGCCTGCAGGAACAAGGCAACGTGCCGCTGGAGGCCGGCGACGCGGGCGGCGGTGGCGCGTTGCTGGGTGGCTTGCGCAGAAAGTCGCTCGCCGGCAACGCGCTGGTCGAGTTCACTTCGCAGCTCGGCATCCTGTTGCACGCCGGCCTGCCACTGGATCGCGCGCTGCAGATGCTGCTTGAATTGCCAGAGGGCGAACGGGCGCGGCACGTGGTTGAACGCGTCCGCGATCGCGTGCGCGGCGGTGCCTCGCTGTCGCACGCGATGGAACAGGAACACGGCGTGTTTCCGAAGCTGTACCTCAGCATGGTGCGCGCGGGCGAGGCCGGCGGTGCACTGGATGCGGCGCTCGCGCGCCTTGCCGATTACCTTGAACGCGCGCGCAAGTTGCGCGAAAGCGTGATCGGCGCGTTGGTGTACCCGGCGTTCCTGCTGTTCGGCGTGCTGGGTTCGCTGGTGCTGCTGCTGGCGTACGTGCTGCCGCAGTTCGTGCCGATCTTCCACGACATGAATGTGCAAATCCCGCTGATCACGCGGGTGCTGATGGCCATCGGCACGTTCCTGCACGATTGGGGCCTGCTGGTGCTGGCCGCCCTTGTGGTCGCCGGGTTGTGGGCGGCGGGACGGATGCGCGATCCCGAAACGCGACGCGCCTTCGACGCGCGCTTGTTGCGCGTCAGGGTCTTCGGGCCGCTGCTGCTGAAGGTCGACACCGCGCGCCTGATGCGCACGCTGGGCTCGCTGCTGAAGAATGGCGTGTCGCTGCTGGCCGCGCTGGGCATCGCGCGCCAAGTGGTATCCAATCGCGATTTGTCGGAACAACTGGAACCGGCGATCGAATCGGTCAAGGGCGGCGACTCGCTTTCGCACGCACTGTCCATGCACACCAGCTTCCCGAAGCTCGCCATCCAGATCACCATGGTGGGTGAGGAATCGGGCACGCTGGACGACATGCTGCTGCGTGCCGCCGACACGTACGATGGCGAAGTCAAATCGGCGATCGACAAGATGCTTTCGGCACTGGTGCCGGTGCTGACGATCGTGATGGCGCTGCTGGTCGCTGGCATCATGATGTCGATCCTGCTGCCGTTGCTGAGCCTGACGGGCAGCATTCAATGAATTCAACTTCGAGGTTTGATATGCGTCTCTTGAAACTGTTCGGGACTCGGGACTCGGGACTCGGGACCCGCAAAACGGCCTGTCGGCGGCGTCATTCCGGCGAAAGCCGGAATCCACTTTGCTCTTTTCCATCAATGCGGGAAAATCAAAATGGATTCCGGGTTCCGCACTGCGCGCGGCCCCGGAATGACGACGGAGGTTTCTTGGGCGATCCCCGAGTCCCGAGTCCCGAGCAACTCGCCGCTCCTGCGGCTCACTCTGCGGGCCATCGGCTGCGCCGATGTTCGCTCCGGCATCCTGCCTCCGCAGTCCGCGTCCCGTTGCTTGATCGCGGCTTCACACTGCTCGAGATGCTCGCGGTGATCGTGCTGCTCGGCATCGTCGGCGTGATCGTGGCGCGGTCGGTGTCGGGCCGGGTCGATACCGGCAAATGGGACGCCGGCAAGATCGGCGTCACCAAGCTCGACCAGGATGTGCAGGCGTATGCGTTGGACAACGGTTCGCCGCCCAAGGGGCTGGACGACTTGATCACCAAGCCACTCAATGCGCCATCGTGGAACGGCCCGTACGCCAAGCCCGCGGATCTCACCGATCCGTTCCGGCATCCGTACGGCTACGTCTATCCGGGCAAGCACGGTCAGTACGACATCCTGTTTTTCGGTCACGACGGCAAGCCGGGCGGC
>JAICIW010000231.1 GCA_025928735.1 Rhodanobacteraceae bacterium
ACCACCCGTTGCGCGAGCCGCGCGTACCAGCGCGCACCGTCCAGCGGCCGTGCGCCATCGCTGGTCGCCTCGCCGAGCGCCGCGTCGTACACGAACACCACATCGAGATCGGAATTGAAGCCGAGCTCTTCTCCGCCGAGGCTGCCGTAGCCGAGCACCACGATCCCACTGTCTTCACCCGGCAGGCGGCCGTGCTGTGCGACCAGCTCGCGTCGCGCCAGATCGAGCACGGCGCCGATCACCGTGTCGGCCAATTCGGCGAGCGAACGCGCCGTTTTCATCGCGTCGGCGGCGCCATCGCGGAAAGCGAGGCCCGTGCGCATCCGGTAGCTGCCGCGCCACTCGGCGATGGCCGAGAGCGTCGCCTCGGCGTCGCCACCTTGCAGCACGGCGAGTTGCTGCGCCAGTTCCGCGCGCATGTCGGCGGCGCCGTGCGCGAGGTATTCCACGCGCGGCGCCAGTACGTCGTCCAGCAACAGCGGTTGCGCGATGACGTCTTCGGCCAGGAACGCGCTGTCGGCGCACAACGCCGCGACGCGGGCGCGAGCCGCCGATTGTTCCTGCAGCAGCGCGAGATAGGCCGAGCGTCGGGCGACCGCCTGCGCCAGCCGGCATAGCCGCACCAGCGCGTCGGCCGGCGCGGACGTCGCCACCGCCGCATCGATCAGTTCCGGCATCAGATGTTCGATCCGCCGTGCGCCGCGCGCGCTCAGGCCGTGCATGCCGGCGACCTGACGCAACGCGTCGGCGCACGGCTCGGGCGGCACGAACCCCGCGGCCTTCAGCATCGCGTGTTCGAGACCGTCCTCCCGCGCGCGTTGCCACAGCTTCGCGCCGTCGCCCGTCGCCGGGGGGCGCTGACCGTCGCGATCTTCGCGGCCTTCGGGCTGCAGGACGTCCGCGAAAATCGCGGTGACCTTCTCGCGCTGTCGGTTCAAGGCGTCGAGCAACACTTGCCAATCCGGATGACCCAGCCCGCGCGCGATGCGTTCACGCGTCATTGCCTCGGCGGGAAGCGTGTGGGTCTGGCGATCCCCGAACATCTGCACCCGGTTTTCCAGTTGGCGCAGGAACAGATAGGCCTCGCGCAACGTTCGGGCGCGCTTCTGCGAGACATAACCACGCGCGGCGCACGCATCCAGCGCGGGCAACAGGCCGCGCGCGCGCAACGATGCGTCGCGACCGCCGCGGATCAGCTGCTGCAACTGCACCACGAATTCGATTTCGCGGATGCCGCCCGCGCCGAGTTTCAGGTGATCGGCCAGGTCGCGCCGCGCGACCTCGGCGTCGATCAGCGTTTTCATGTCGCGCAAGCCGGCCAGCGCCGTGTAATCGAAATAGCGCCGATAGATGAAGGGACGCAGGGTTTCGAGCAGATGCTTGCCCGCCGCGGGATCGCCCGCCACCGGGCGCGCCTTGATCCACGCGTAGCGTTCCCAGTCGCGGCCCTCGCGCTGGTAGTACTGCTCCATCGCGGCGAACGAGGCCACGACCGGACCGGAATCACCGAACGGCCGCAGCCGCAGGTCCACGCGCGCGGCGATGCCGTCGGCTGTCACCTCCGCCAGCAGCCGCACGAAATCGCGGGCGACCCGCGTGAAAAACTCTGCATTGTCTATGGGGCGCACGCCGTCGGTCGTGCCACCTTCGGGATAGGCCAACACCAAATCGACGTCGGAAGAAAAGTTGAGTTCGCCGCCGCCGAGCTTGCCCAGCGCGAACACCACCAGCGCCTGCGGCGCACCTTCGGCGTTGCGCGGCGTGCCGTGGCGTGCGCGCGCGGCGGCCTCGGCACGGCGAAGGGCGTGGGCGATCAACACTTCGTAAAGGTCGGTCGTGCCGGCCAGCGTGTCGGTGACTTCGTCGAGGCCGTTGACGTCGCGGAACACCAGCCGCACCGCTTCGGCACGCCGGAACCTGCGCAGCGCGGCGAACAGGTCGCCAGCGTGCTTCAACGATTCGGTACGCGCCGAGGCCGGCGCGGGATCGCGCAGGCGTTCGAGTCCCGCCGCGGTCAGCAGCGCGGGATCACCTCGCAAGGCGTCGAACGCGAAGTCGCTGGCCAGCAGCAGCCGACGCACCCGCTCACCGACGCCCGCGTCGTCGTGCATCGCCACGCCTGCTGCGCGGCAGCGCGCCGCCAGTTCGGCGTAGCGTTCGTCGACCAGATGCTTCAGTGCGGACGGCGGCATTGTCTTGCGATCATCCATGATCGCGGCACCTTCGGACAACAGCCGCCGCGAACCGCGCCGTCAACGCGTTGCCCCCCGAAACGTTCATATCCGGTCGGGTACGCTTTCCCGATCGTCCATCACCAGCCGTTTGCATGACAGACGCTTCCACGCCCCAACCGGCGCGCCACGCGCCGGCCGCCCGCGCCGCATTGATCGTGGTGCTCGCCATCGCGTTCGTGCTGTGCACGTCGTGGCTGGATGGCGGCACCGACGTGCTGCCGAACGCACTGTGGAACCATCCGGCGTGGATGCCATGGTGGAATGCGCCGCTGCGCATGATCTGCAACGCGCTGCCGGGGCTGCTGTTGGCGTTCGCGCTGCTGGCATGGACGCGGCGCGCGTTCTGGTCGTTCGCACTGGCGTTCGCCATCCAGTCGCTGATCTACGGCGTGAATGCGCTGAAGGTGCAGAACCTCGCCATTCCGCTGATGCCCGCGGATTTCCGGATGCTGGGCCAGCTCAGGCACGGCGGCGGCGAATTGCTGTCGGGCTACCTGCCGCACATCGCCTTGCTGATCGTCCTGGCTATCGTCGCGATCGCATTGCTGGTGATCTGGTTCCGCTTCGAACCGCCGGTCTGGCGCAAATACCCGAAGCGTTGGCGCGGCGCGGCATCGGTGGTGCTATTCGCGGCGCTGATCACGCTGATCGTGGGCGCGTCTTTCTGGCGCGGCGTGTACGACCCGAAGGTGCTGGGCATGCAGCCGTGGTCGCCGCTCGCGACGCGCCAGCACGACGGATTGATCGGCTCGCTGCTACTGTTCCACCTGCAGTACGGCTCGCAGCACCGCAAGGCGGACGTGCCGGCGGCGCTGGCGTTGATGGCGCACTACGAGCCGCGGATCGCCGCGCAAACCCGCCCGCCCGCCGAAGCGCAGAAACCCGACATCGTGGTGATCCTGTCCGAATCGTTTTTCGACCCGACGATCATGAAGGGCTATCCGCCCGGCACCGACCTCACGCCCAATCTGCATCGCCTCGAACAATACGGCACCTCCGGCTGGCTGCACGTACCCACGTTCGGCGGCGGCACCATCCGTACCGAGTTCGAAGTGCTGACCGGGCTGTCGCTGCGCTATTTCCCGCAGGTGCAGTTTCCGTATCTGCAGATCAACGAGAAGGCGATTCCCGGGGTCGTGCGGCTGCTTGCGGGCAATGGCTACACCACGCTGGCGGTGCACGGCAACAACCCCGGCTTCTGGAATCGCACCACTGCGTTCAAGGAGCTCGGCTTCGACAAGTTCATTTCAATCGGCGACTTTCCGCCCGGTGATTCGGTGAATGACGGCAAGTACATGTCGGACAAATCCTTCACCGACGAATTGCTGCGCCAGTTGCCGAATGCCGGTCCGCCGCGCTTCGTGCTGGGCATCAGCATCGAGGCGCACGGGCCGTACGATCAAAGCTACGGCATCGACGAGAAAGCGCGCGACGCGATTCCGGTACCTGCCGGAGTCACCGACGCACAGGCGAAGATGGAGTTGCAGAACTACATCTACCACATGCAGCATGCCGACCAGCAGCTCGGGCGTCTGGTCGACACGCTTGCGCAGCGCAAGCGGCGCACCGTGATCCTGTTTTTCGGCGATCACCTGCCCGCGCTGGTGCCGGCGTTCCAGCAGGCCGGCTTCAAGAATGGCGGCGGCTTCCTCACGCAGACGGTGCCGTACATCCTCATCGACACCGCGCACATGGACCACGCGACGAAGCAGAACGCGGCCGCGTGGGAACTGCCGGGCATGGTGCTGGCGCAGGCCGGCATAGACGGCGACGATTATTTCGCGCTGACGCGGCTGGTCGCGCCGGAACTCGCGGACCTCACCCGCGCGCCCGATGCACCGGTCGCACCGGAAAACGTCGAGCAGAAGCAACTCGACGAAGGCATGCGCAACGTGGCCGACCTGCGGCTGAAGAACAAGCTGGACAAACTGTGGCCGAAGGCGGCGGCGATGGCGCGTCGAGACTCGGCAGGCACGCGCACCGCGGATGTCGTGTCCGGGCCGTAGGGCGGGCGCATCCCCCTGCAAGTGGTTTGGGTCCGGCGGGATTGCTCGAATCATCCCTGATGCTCGCCCCTCGCTTGCGCTCGGGGCCGGTCTGGGGCCGTCCAGTTGTTCCGGACAACAGTCGCTGCACTTCTCTTGCCCTACGGGTTCTGCGAGCAACACACGGCTTCGACTATTGGTCGAGCTGCCGCAACAG
>JAICIW010000086.1 GCA_025928735.1 Rhodanobacteraceae bacterium
CGCAGCGACCGACTTGCCTTGTTTCAATCCACGTACAACGAACTGACCGACTCGCCATACGCCATCCGGCGCACGGTTTCGGCGAGCAACTGCGCCACGGACAACTGGCGAATCTTTTTGCAAGCGGCGCCTTCGGCGCTCAGCGGGATGGTATCGGTGACCACCAGTTCGTCCATCTGTGATTTTTCGATGTTGCTGATCGCCGGTCCCGACAGCACCGCATGGGTGCAGTACGCGACCACTTCCTTGGCGCCACGATCTTTAAGCGCCTTCGACGCGGCGCACAAGGTGCCGGCGGTATCGACGATGTCGTCGACCAGCACGCAGGTCTTGCCGACCACTTCGCCGATGATGTTCATCACCGTCGCCTCGTTCGGGCGCGGGCGGCGCTTGTCGATGATCGCCAAGTCGGCGTCATCCAGCCGCTTCGCGACCGCACGCGCGCGCACCACACCGCCGACGTCCGGGCTGACCACCGTGATGCCCTCGGTACCGTGCTTGCGCCAGATGTCGGCCAGCAGCACCGGTGAGGCGTAAACGTTGTCCAAGGGTGCCTCGAAAAATCCCTGGATCTGGTCGGCGTGGATGTCCACCGTCAGCACCCGGTCGGTGCCGACCGCATCGATCAATTGCGCGGCGACTTTCGCGGTGATCGGCACCCGCGCCGCGCGCAACCGGCGATCCTGGCGCGCGTAGCCGAAATACGGAATCACCGCGGTCACGCTGGCCGCCGAGGCGCGCTTCAGCGCATCCACCAGCACCAGCAACTCCATCAGGTTTTCCGCCGACGGCGCGCACGTAGACTGCATCACGAAGACATCCTGATTGCGGACGTTTTCGTCGATCTCCACCTGCACTTCCCCGTCGGAGAATTTGCCGACCACGGCCTTGCCCAGCGGCTCGCCGAGCGTGTGCGCGACGTCCTCCGCCAGCTTGCGATTGGCGTTGCCCGAGAACAGCATCAGGCTGGATGTGTTGTGCATGATTCCGGTCTCTCGCCTGCAACGCCGATGTGGCTGGGGCGGCAGGATTCGAACCTGCGAATGCCGGGATCAAAACCCGGTGCCTTACCACTTGGCGACGCCCCACCATGAGCAAGTTGGGCTCCTGCCCAGCGGTCGCGGCGAAGCCGCGCCACGCTTGCAACAGCCAAGCACGCGAGGCCGGCCACCCGTCTCGTGTGCTGAAAAGCCGCCCATTGTCGTGGCCTGCGCAATTCGTGTCAATTCAGGCGGTTGGATGTCTACCCGCGGCTTTCGAGGGTTCAGCGCCTCAAGGCAGCGTCGAACCGATGCCACGCCACTGTTCGATGGAGACCCGGACGGTGTAGGGATCGCGGCTTGCATAGACCTTGCGCGGCAACGGCGGATTGCGTTCCGCATACCAGTCCCGGTAATCGACGTGCCAGCCGTCCTGGTCCAGCGTGGCCGGCAAGCCATTCGCACCAAAGGTCAGGATGGCCGGTCGACTGGGCGCACGCAGGCCGCGCACCCACCACGCCAGATCGGCCACGGGCACGTCCCAGCCGAATTCGGCGTTCAGCACCTCGCCGGCATCGCGCCCGGCCAGCGGCTGCCTGCCAGCACCGGTGAGCACCGCGCCGTTCGGCCCGCCACTCAACTGGACGGTCTTGCCGGTGACCGGTGCGCGCAACGTGAATTCATAATGCTGACCATCCTGCTGCCAGGCAATGCCGCCGCTGCCGCCATGATGCCCGTCGGACGCGGCGAAGCGCCCGTCGAGGCTCCAGTCCTGCTGCGCACCGAGCGCCTGCTCGCGCGCGGCCTGCGCGGCGAGCTGCTCCGTGGTGCCCGGCGTGCGCACCGGCACCGGCGTGCAGGCCGCCAGGATCAGCGTCGCCGCGGAGGCGACAACGGCGAAACGCCAGGATCGAATCACGGCTTCAATCTCCGTTCGGCTTGCAGCAGTGCCGGATTGCGAGGATCGAGCTTGCGCACCTTGCCGAACACTTCGCGTGCATACTCGTGCTGGCCCAGCTTCCACAGCACTTCGCCGAGGTGCACGCCGATGTCTGGATCCTGCTGCTGGACCCAGGCCCGCTTCAGGTAGGTTTCGGCCTGATCGAGATGGCCCAGCCGGTACTGCAGCCAGCCCCACGAATCCATGATCGCGGCCGCATCGGGCTTGGCGGTCAGCGCTTTGCGCAACAGACGGGTCGCTTCCGGCAAATCGCGATCGGCGTCGGCGAGCGTGAAGCCCAGCGCGTTCATCGCCTCGACATTGTCGGGATTCTGCGCCAGCACCTTGCGGAAATCGCCAAGCGCCGCATCGGTATTGCCGGCATTCGCATACTCGATGCCGCGGTCGTAGATGAGCGCCGGATCGCCGGGCATCGCATCCAGCGCGCGGTCGTAAGTGGCAACGGCCTCGGCGTGTTGGCCATGCTGCGAATACATCTGCGCATCCAGTTCGTACGCGGTACGCAGGCTGTCCGGGTCATCCGAATAATCCTGCTGAAGCTGCGCGGCCAGCGCATGCGCCTGCTCCGACCGTCCCGACTTGTCCAGCAGCACCGCGCTGCGCACCTGGGCGTCGAAGGCGTGGGGACTGTCCGGATCGACTTTGCCGTACCACGTAAGCGCCTGCGGATCGTGCTTCAACAATTCGGCAAGCTGGCCCAGCAGAAAGGCGTTGTCGGCGCGCTGCGCTTGGGGTGCACGTTGCAGATCGGCATACAAGGCACGCAAGGCGGCATTGTCCTTGGCGCGCGCGGCGTACGCGACCCGCGCCGTCCACGTCGCATCGGTTTGCGGACCGCGCTGCAGGAGCTTCAACGCTTCGGCGTATTCCTCGCCTTCGGCCAGCAACGCGGCATAGCCCAACCGCAGGTCGGCGTTGCCCGGGTGGGCCGCCACACCTTTCGCGTAAAGCGCCAAGGCGCCGGCGCGATCACCGGTCGTCACCCGCAAGCTGGCGGCCCATCGGATGCTGTCCGGCGCATCGAACCGCTGCACGGCCGCGTCCGCCAGTTTGCGTGCGAACGCATGACGTCCCAAGTGCTCGCCAAGCTGGCTCAACGCCACCCAGATGCTTTCGCTGGCGGGCAGGCGTTCGGGTGTGGCGAGATCCTCCAGCACGCGTCCGGCCAGCGCGGTGTCGCGCGCAGTCAGCAAGGTGGCGGCGAAGGTTTTCCAGTCGTCGGTCTTGCCGGAGCCCAGCAGCAGCCCGTACTGGTGTTCCGCATCGGCGCGATCCCCGCGCAGCATCGCGAGCTGCGCACGGACCGCCGCGAGATCGTGGGTGTCGGCACCCAAGGCTTGCCAGCGGTCCAGCAGCTTCTGCGCGCCGACGGCGTCGCGCGTGGCCAGGGCAAGTTGCAGCGCTCGCTTGGCCACGGCCGGATCGTTCGAAATCTGCGCGGCTTCGGCATAGTCGGCCGCGGCCTTGTCCACCTGGTTGTTCTGCAGCGCGAATTCGGCCGCGATCACCAGCGCCACGGCCCTGCCGTTGGCGCTGCCGACCGGCAGATCGAGCCGCGCCAGCGGTTGCTCCGGCACGGTGCCGGAACGACCATGGACCGGCACTTGCGCACACCCACCGAGCAGCGCCAACACGGCGAGCGCGGCCGCAAACGCGCTAAAATGTGCGCGCGTCCTGCGCCGTGTCTTTAACTTGTCGGGTTGGGTCCGCACACTCCGCACCGGGATTCCGGTCCTCTTTTCTTGTTGCCATGCGACAGCTTAGCCTGTCACCGCATTCGTTCCCATGCCGCTGATCGCACTCGGGCTCAACCATCTCACCGCGCCGGTCGCCTTGCGTGAACGGGTGGCCATCGATGCCGACGCGACCCCGCCGGCATTGGTGGAACTGGCCGCGCAGCCGGGCGTGGACGAGGCGATGATTCTTTCCACGTGCAACCGCACCGAGTTGTATTGCAGCGTTCGCGAAGGATCTGAAAACGCACCCGAGGCATGGCTGCACGCCCGCAATCAAATGACCCCGGGGCGGCTGGACGAGTTCCTGTATCGCCACACCGACGGCGATGCCGTGCGCCACGTGTTTCGCGTCGCCACCGGACTCGAATCGATGGTGCTGGGCGAGCCACAGATTCTGGGCCAGGTGAAGGATGCATGGCGCGCCGCGCGTTCGGCCCACACCTTGCAGGCACCGATGGACCGGCTGCTGCAGAACGCGTTCGCGGTCGCCAAGCGCGTCCGCACCGAAACGCGCATCGGCACCGGCCCCGTTTCGGTCGCGTTCACCGCAGTGCGACTGGTGGAACAGGCCTTTGCAGACCTGCGCGAATCCTGCGTGCTCCTGATCGGCGCGGGCGACACCATTGAACTTGCGGTGCGGCACCTGATCGAACGCGGCGTCAAGCGCCTGATCGTCGCCAACCGCACTGTCGAAACCGCACAGGCGCTGGTGAATCCGGTGGGTGGCTACGCGATCGCGCTGGCCGATTTGCCCAAGCATCTCGCCGAAGCCGACATTGTGATTTCGGCCACCGCCAGTCGTGAGCCGATCCTCGGCGTGCCGATGCTGCAGGACGCGCTGCAACAACGCCGTCGCCGTCCGATACTGCTGATCGATCTGGCCGTGCCGCGCGACATCGATCCTGCCGCGGCTGAACTGCTCGACGTCTTCCTGTACACCATCGATGACTTGCAGCAGACCATCGACAGCGGTCGCCGCTCGCGCGAGGCGTCGGTGCGCGAGGCCGAAGCCATCATCGACCTGCAGGTCGAACGCTATCTCGCCTGGCAGCGCGCGGCCGAGTTCGATCGCCCGCTGCGCGTGTACCGCGCCAGCGCCGAAGCCCAACGCGACGAAGTGCTGGCGCGTGCGCGCGAAATGCTGGCCAACGGCCGCGATCCCAACGAAGCCCTGGATTTCCTCGCCAACACGCTGACGGGGAAGCTGCTGCACACCCCCAGCGTGCGCCTGCACGAAGCGGCGGAACATGGCGATCAGGCATTGCTCGACGCGGCCACACGCCTGTTCGGCACGCACGGGCACGATGCGTGACTCCGCAACTGCAGCGCCGACTGGAACAACTGCTGGAACGCCACCATGAGGTCGGCCTGCTGCTGGCCGAACCCGATGCCGCAAACGATTCCGCGCGCTTCCGCGCGTTGTCGCGCGAATATGCGCAGACCCAGGAACTCGCCGACACTTTCACAGCTTCGCGCAAGGCGAACAACGAGTTGGTGCATGCGCGCGAAATGCTGGCCGATCCCGACATGCGCGACCTGGCCCGCGAGGAAATCGCGCGACTGGAAATCGCCCGCGCCGAACTGGAAGATCGCCTGCAGACGCTGCTGATCCCGCGCGACCCGCTGGACGACGCCAACCTGTTCATGGAAGTGCGTGCCGGTACCGGCGGCGACGAGGCCGCGCTGTTCGCGGGCGACCTGCTGCGCATGTACCTGCGCTACGCCGAGCGCCGTGGCTGGCGCACGGAACTGATGTCCGCACACGAGGGCGAACACGGTGGCTACAAGGAAGCCGTGGCGCGCGTCGAGGGCCGGGGCGCGTACGCGGCGCTGAAGTTCGAATCCGGCACGCATCGCGTGCAACGCGTACCGGTCACCGAAGGCTCGGGCCGCATCCACACCTCGGCCGCGACGGTCGCGATCCTGCCGGAAATGGAAGAAATCGAGGACATCGAATTGCGCGATGCCGACCTGAAGGTCGACACCTTCCGCGCGTCCGGAGCCGGCGGCCAGCACGTCAACAAGACCGATTCGGCAATCCGCATCACCCATCTTCCGACCGGTATCGTGGTCGAATGCCAGGATGAACGCAGCCAGCACAAGAATCGCGCGCGTGCGTTGTCGCTGCTGAAGGCCCGGCTGCTGGATTCGCAACGCGCCGAACAAGCCGCGAAACAGGCGGCGACCCGCAAGCTGCAGGTGGGTTCCGGCGATCGCAGCCAGCGCATCCGCACGTACAATTTTCCGCAGGGCCGCGTCACCGACCACCGCATCAACCTGACCTTGCACCAGTTGCCGCAAATCCTGGATGGCGATCTCGACGACTTGATCGGCACGCTTGCGCGCGAATCGCACGCGGAAGCGCTGGCTGCCTTGGGCGATGCGCCATGAGCAAACCGGGTCCCGATCTCGGCACGCGCCTGACGCGAATCCTCGGCAAGGTCGGGCAGGCGCCCACGCCCGCCCAGCCGCTCGCGCAAGGCACAACCGAATCCACCACCCTCACCACGTCGCCGGCGTTGCAGCAACACCTCGCGCGCATCCTGGAGCTGCTCGACCAGCACGACCCCGCCGCCGCCGAGCGGCTCGCGCAAGCGGCGTGCGTTGCATTTCCCGACTCCGCCGAAGCTGCGCGCCTGCAAGGGATCGCGCTGCTGATGCTGGATCGCGCACCGGCCGCGCGCGGAGCATTGGCCGAAGCCGTGCGGCTCGCGCCCGACGATCATCTCGCGCGCTGCAACTATGCCGCAGCGTTGATGGCGTGCGGCGAGGCCGAAGTGGCGGTCGAGATACTGCAACAAGTAGTACGGGAACATCCCGACGATCCCGGCATCCGCAACAACCTCGCCAACGCGTTGCGCGCCATCGGCGACGATGCACGCGCGCGCGACGAATACCTCGCGGCGCTGAAGCTCGCACCGGATCATCCGGGTGCACTGCTCAACCTCGCGGCGGTGGAAGTCTCGCTGGGCATGCTGGATATTGCCGAACAGCGGCTGCGCACATTGTTGTCGCGTCAGCGGCATCCGCAGGCGCTGCTGCTGCTCGGAAACATCCTGCACCGTCGCCGCCTGTTCGCCGACGCACAGGCCGTGTACCTGCAGGCCGCGCAGCTCGCGCCCGGCGCTGCAGAGTTTCCGTATCAGGCCGGTCTGATGGCGGACGAACAGCATCATTATGCGGAAGCGGCGCGCTTTTACCGGCGCGCCCTGCAACTCGACCCGAACCTGCATCTGGCCGAAGGCCAGCTATTGTTCGCGCTGCGACGCATGTACGACTGGACGGCCGCCGAACCGCTTGGCGCCAGAAGGCGTGCGCGCGTGATGGCCGGCGCGGACGACGTCGATCCATTCGCGTTCCTGGCCGAGGACTCGTCCCCCGTCGAACAACTGGCCTGCGCCCGCGCCCTTGCCGCGCGGACGGTGCGCGAACAGCAGCCGTTGAAGGAAAAGTTGAACTTCGAACACGCGCCGCGCGCGCCCGGCGCGCCCCTGAAAGTGGCGTTCGTGTCCGCGGGTTTCGGCGCACCCATGGGCGTGCCGCACGCGACGGCAGTGTTGACCGCCGCGATGTTCGAGGAGCTTGGCAAACTCGAAGACATCGAATTGCACCTGATCGCCACCACGCCCGATGCCGGTAGTCCCATCCGACAGCGCCTGCGCAATGCCGCCTATGCCTTCCACGACGCCGACGAGTTGTCGGTGGCGGACATCGCCCGGCTCGTGCACGGGGCCAGCATCGACATCCTGATCGACGTGGACGGCTGGTGCGCCGGCGGCGTGCCCGGCGTGTTCGCGCTTAGGCCGACCCCGGTGCAGGTCAATTGGCTCGCCTACCCCGGCACCTCGGGAGCGCCGTTCATCGACTACGTGATCGCGGATCGTTTCATCATTCCGGAAACATCACGCCGCTTTTATTCCGAGGCCGTCGCGTGGTTGCCTCGTTGCTACCAGCCATCCGATACCAACAGGTTGTTGTTCGATGCGCCGCCACGCTCGTCGTTCGGATTGCCCGACGATGCCGTGGTATTCGCGAGCTTCAACAACTCGTGGAAGCTCAATCGCGCGAGCTTCGCGCGCATGTGCGCGGTACTGCGGAAGGTGCCCGATGGCGTGCTGTGGCTGTTGAACACCGATCGCGAAGCCGACGCGCGTTTGCGGGATGCGGCGCGCCGCCAAGGCGTGGAACCGCAACGGCTGGTGTTTTCGCCATCGCTGCCGCACTTGCAACACCTCGCGCGCTACCGCCTCGCCGAC
>JAICIW010000184.1 GCA_025928735.1 Rhodanobacteraceae bacterium
ACCGCCAATGGCAGCAGCAGGAACACCAGCATGAACGCGACGGCGACGAGGATCAGCGACGCGCGTTGCAACCGTCGCGGTCCTGTCGATGCACGCGGAAGAACGATGGCATTCATGGCAACGCCTCCGCCCAGCGCCGGCTCCAGCGCTGCAGCAACGACAGCGCCACCAGCATCACGAAGGAAAAGCCCAGCATCACCACGCCCAGTGCGGCCGCGCCCGCGTAGTCGAACTGTTCCAGCTTCTGCACAATCAGCAGCGGCGCGATCTCGGTGCGCATCGGCATGTTGCCGGCGATGAAGATCACCGAGCCGTACTCGCCCACGGCGCGCGCCAGCGCCAAGGCGAACCCGGTAAGCAGCGCCGGCACCAGCACCGGCAGGATCACGCGCGTGAAGGTTTGCGAGCGCCGCGCGCCGAGGCTTTCCGCGGCTTCTTCCACGTCGCGGTCCATCGACTCCAGCACCGGTTGCAGCGTGCGCACCACGAACGGAAACCCGACGAACACCATCGCGATGCCGACGCCGAGCTGCGTGTACGCGATGCGCACACCGAACGCATCGAATGCGTGTCCGAGCCAGCCGTTCGGCGCGTACAACGCGGTCAACGCAATACCCGCGACCGCGGTCGGCAACGCGAACGGCAGGTCGACCAATGCATCCAGCAGGCGCCGGCCGGGAAAGCGGTAGCGCACCAGCACCCACGCCACCAGCAGGCCGAACAAGGCATTGATCAGCGAAGCGGCGAGCGCGCCGCCGAAGCTCAGCTTCAACGCCGCCTGCGTGCGCGGCGCAGCGAGCAGATGCAGCAGGCCGGCAACACCGATACCCGAAGCCTTCCATGCCAGCGCCGCCAGCGGCAACAGCACGATCAGCCCGAGGAATGCCAGCGTGTAGCCCACACTGAGGCCGAATCCCGGCAGCACACGACGACGCTTCGAGAGAGCCATCACGACACCTCGTCAGGCAGGGATTTCAGCGATCCGGCTGCGAACCCGGCCCGATCTGATCGAACACACCACCGTCGGCAAAGAACTTCGCCTGCGCCTTGCGCCAGTCGCCGAACAATTGCGCGATGGTGAAAGTCTTCACCGCCGGGAATTGCGTGGCGTACTTTTGCGCTACCGCCGCGAGGCGCGGACGATAGAAGTGCCGCGCCTCGATGTCCTGCGCCTGCGGCGTGTACAGGAACTTCAGATACGCTTCGGCCACCGCACGGTTGCCGTCCTTCGCGACGTTGGCGTCCACCACCGCCACCGGCGGTTCGGCCAGGATGGTCATCGAGGGCACGACGATGTCGAAACGATCCTTGCCCAGTTCGCGTTGTGCCAGGAACGCCTCGTTTTCCCAAGCCAGCAATACATCACCCATGCCTCGCTGGACGAAGGTGTTGGTGGCGCCACGTGCGCCGGTATCCAGCACCGGCACGTGCTGGAACAGCGCGTGCACGAAGGCGCGTGCCTTGGCTTCGCTGCCGCCCGGCTGTTTCAGCGCATAGCCCCACGCGGCGAGGAAGTTCCAGCGTGCGCCGCCAGAGGTCTTCGGATTCGGCGTGATCACCTGCACGCCGGGCTTGATCAGGTCGGGCCAATCCTTGATGTGTTTCGGATTGCCCTTGCGTACCAGGAACACGATCGTCGAGGTATAGGGCGACGCATTGTCCGGCAGGCGTTGCTGCCAATTTCTTGCAAGCAAACCACGATCGGCGAGTGCGTCGATGTCATAGGCCAGCGCCAGGGTCACGACGTCGGCAGGCAAGCCGTCCGCCACCGAGCGCGCCTGCGTGCCGGAGCCACCGTGCGACATCCGGATCACCACGTTGTCGCCGTGCTGCGCCTTCCATTGCGCCGCGAACGAACGGTTGAGGTCCTGGTACAGCTCGCGGGTCGGATCGTAGGACACGTTGAGCAGCGTGATGTTTTTGGCAGATGCGTTGCCCGCAGCGAACAGCGTGAGCAGCGCCAGCAGAAACAGGATTGTTTTCTTTTTCATGTCTGTCTCCGTATGTCATCGGTGGAAACACGTGGACCACGATGCTTGTGCCTTCGATGGGTTCGGATTGCTCATCGCAAACCTTTTTGCAGGGGCAGACACCCGTCGCCGGCGCGCCATGGGCGCGTCGGACGCGAAACAAAAACCGATCAGGTGCGCCGGTGGCGCGAGGAAGCGGATATGCCGGGCGCGAAAATCCCCGGGACATGTCGAACCATTGGCGTGGCGCAGGCCGCAAAAAACCTTGCGGCGGCGGACGGGCTCTGCATCAGGGTTTTGCAGGTATCGCGCATGTTTCACCCGGCAAGTGTCGGAGTGTCGGATGCGATGCAATCACGTACTTCGTTAAGCAGACGCTAGGCAAATGTAGGTTGGAAATTCGCCCGCAATACGCCAGAAACATGTACGGAGTTTCGCCGTCTCGCACGCAGATCATGCAAACCGATGAAACAATTCCGGTTGTGCATCGAAGGTCTCGCGATCGACGAAACCGGACACGCCGACGCCCACCAGGCGATAGCGCGTGCGCGGGGGCAGGCTCACCCGCACGCGTAACGCGCACGCAATTTCGGCGAGCGCGCGCGCCGACGCGGGGCGTTCGGCGGGCGTAACGGTTCGCGTAAGGATGCGAAACTCCGCGGTCTTCAACTTCAGCACCACGCTGCGCGCGATGCGACCGTGCGGACCTTCGGCCTCGCGCTCGCAGGCGGCCCAGGTCTTGCCGGCAAGCCGCTCGATGTGCGGCGCGAGTTCGTCCAACGTCAGGTCGTGCTCGAAAGTATCTTCGGATGAAATCTGCAGGGTCGGACGATCCGGCGTTACCGGCCGTTCGTCGAGGCCCACCGACAACTCGTGCAAGCGCCGGCCATAACGCCCGAATCGTTTTTCAAGAACGTTTGCGTCGCACGCACGCAAATCGGTGACCGACGTGATGCCAAGCTCATCCAGCTTGCGCTGCATCACTTTGCCGACGCCGGGCAGGCGCTCGACCGGAAGCGGCGCGAGGAACGCCAGCACGTCGCGCGGACGCACCACGAACAGGCCATCCGGCTTGCGGAAATCCGACGCGATCTTGGCCAGGAACTTGTTGGGCGCGACACCCGCGGATGCGGTCAAATTCGTCTCGGCACGAATCGCCGCGCGGATAGCTTCGGCCACCGCGGTCGCGGAAGCCAGGCCGGATTTCGGTTGCGTGACGTCGAGGTAAGCCTCGTCAAGCGACAACGGCTCGATCAGATCCGTGTGCCGCGCGAAGATTTCGCGCACCTGCCGCGAGACCGCCTTGTAGCGCACGAAATCCGGCGGCACGAACACCGCTCGCGGACACAGCCGCTCCGCGCGCAGCGCCGGCATCGCCGAATGCACGCCGAACTTGCGGGCCTCGTAACTCGCCGCGCACACCACCGAACGCGCGCCCTTCCACGCGACGACCACGGGCCGCCCGCGCAATGCCGGATCATCGCGCTGCTCGACCGACGCGTAGAACGCGTCCATGTCCACGTGCACGATCTTGCGGGACGTCACGGTCACGACGCGCAACACACGAGAAAAGGAGTGTCGATTCTACGCAACCGCGTCAGCGCCAGAACGGGATGATCCACGGATCGGGCGGTGCGGATCGGCCGTCTTCCGGAGGTGTCGATGCAATCGCAAGCTCATGCCGCCCCGGCGCCAGCGCGCGTACGTCGACCATGGCCATCAGCGCCGGGCGCTCGGTGCGCGCATCGCTGCCGGCGTCGTAATGAAGATCGGCCAGGGGCTTGCCGTCCAGCGTCACCGCGTGGAGTGCCGCGAGGCAGCGCAGCATCGCGGCGGCGCGCGCATCGGCATTTTCGATTTTTGCGGCAGCAGGACATGTTCGCTGCATGGCCGCCGCGTCACGATTGGGTTGATAGGGCACGGTCAGCCGGATGTAATGGCCGTCGATCTCGGCGCTCTGGATGAATGGCACAAGTTTGCTGCGCAGCGGATCGCGCTGGTCGTCGTAATGGGCGACGTCAACCACGTTCGCCGCGTTTTTGTCGAAGCGTGGGAACCACACATAGCTGCCGAGCCGATCCGGCGTGCGAAGGGCCAATTGACCGAACATGGCGCCGAAAAGGCACACCGTGATCGCCACCATGGCGACCGCCTGCACGCGCCAGCGGCCGTGATGGCTGGAGAGCACGCCGAGCACGCCACCCTTGTTGGCAAATCCAAACCGTGCATAGAGGTTGAATCCCGCCGCCATCAGGCGGCGCAACGGATTGTCCTCGCGCAACCGCGCTCCCCACCTGCGATCCAGCAGACTGATCAGGAGCGAAGGCCCCAACACGATGGCGATGCCGATCAGGAGGAGGCGCTCGGCACGTACTTGCCACTGCAGTGCCATGGCGATGGCCATCCCCGCCGCGAACAAACCCACCACCAGCACGGTGAGGACGAGCAGGATCGCCGCAAGCGCCACGCCCGTCGCAAATACGACAGAGGCCCGGTTGTCGGCACGCTCGATCATGACCCCGAAGTCGCCGTCGCGACGTTGCATGACCTCGCGCTCGATGGACCCCATCCGCAAGTGCTCCCAGCGGATCCCGTCCGGATAGACCGAGTGCATGCCGACAAGCGCGATCCAGTAGGCGCGCAGCAGAAGATGCAGCGCGAAGGTCGCGGCCAGGATCACCGCTGCCCCCATGGCATATGAGAACACCATGATCAGCGAGGCGCGCCAACTATCCTCGAAACGCGGCAACAGGAACATCAGCCGATCATTCAACCAGCCGGGCAGTTGCAGCATTGCGAATACCGCGACGCCGGAAATCAGCAATTCCACTTCCCAGGTGGGAGTTGTGTGTTTCGGTAACTGGTCGGCAGGCTCTGTCCCGGACTCGCTCATGCCAGTTCCTCGTGGTAGGCGACGAAATGGTAGCCGAGCAATGTGGCCACGACTTCTCGCTGTGGAGGCAATGAGGCGAGATGAATCAGTACGGCTGTTCCGCGGTGTCGGGGGCCGGCTTGGGTTTCACCAGCACGCGCACCGCGACCAGGCCGAGCTCGTACAGGATCACCATCGGTACCAGGAGCAACAGCATCGACGTGATGTCGGGCGGCGTGATCACGGCTGCCACCGCGGCCGACGCCACGATGGCATAGCGCCGCCAGCTCCTGAGCTTCTGCAGGCTCGCCAGTCCTGTCGCCGCCAAGATCACCTGCACCACCGGAATTTCGAAGCAAAGTCCGAACGCGAAGAACACCAGCATCACGAAATCGAGATAGTGCGTGATGTCGGTCATCATCTCGACGCCGGCGGGCGTGACCGCGGTGAGGAACCGGAAGGCCGCCGGCAGCACCAGGAAATAGGCGAACGCGCAGCCGCAATAGAACAG
>JAICIW010000092.1 GCA_025928735.1 Rhodanobacteraceae bacterium
GGCAACGCGGTGGCGAACCACTGGAACCTCGGCATGCCCGGCATGGGCGGCCCGATCGTCACCGCATCCGGCCTGATCTTCGTTGCGGCAACGATGGACGATGACATCCGCGCTTTCGACGAACACAGCGGCAAGCTGCTATGGCAATACCATTTGCCTGCAGGCGGCCAGGCGACGCCGATGACCTATGCGATCAATGGCAGGCAATACCTGGTCATCGTGGCCGGCGGCCATGGCGCACTCGGCACCAAGCGCGGCGATTACGTCATCGCATTCGCATTGCCGCAATAAGCCCGCGATCGCGTGCATGGTTCGGTACGCAAGCTGCGCGGGCTTCGCCTGGATGCGAGGCGTACTGCAGGACAGCCGGGTCGCCGTCGCCAAACGCACCGGCGCCGCCCCAAAATTGCGAACGCGTCCTCACGCGGTTCCTGAAGCGCCGCCGTCACGCCATCGCACACGCCGTCGATGGCGTGGTAAACAGTGCGGATGAAATCGCTCCCCATCGAAATCCGCGCGCGCAAGAACCAGCCGCTCGGGATGCCGCCTGCGCGTTTCCTTCGCGACTATTGGCAGAAGGGCCCGCTGCTGATCCGTGGCGCGTTTCCCGAATTCCAGCCGCCGTTGTCGCCGGATGATCTGGCGGGACTCGCGTGCATGGATGGCGCGCTGGCGCGGATCATTCTGCGTGGCGATGGAAAGGCAAAGTCCCTGGATTCCGGATCGCGGCCGCGCCGCGTCCGGAATGACGACAAGAAAAATGGTGCCACCGCGAAGCGCGACTGGAAGGTTCTGAACGGTCCTTTCGACGACGCAACATTCGCCAAGCTTCCGGAATCACGCTGGACGCTGCTGGTGCAGGACGTCGACAAGTGGGATGCGGATACTGCGGCGCTGCTCGATTGCTTCCGTTTCATCCCGAGCTGGCGCGTCGACGACGTGATGATCAGCTACGCGACCGATGGTGGCGGCGTCGGCGCGCACGTGGATCAATACGACGTATTCCTGCTGCAGGGACTCGGCCAGCGCCGCTGGTCCATCGATACGCGCCCGAATCCGCCGACCACATTTCGCGAGAACGTCGAATTGAAACTGCTCGAAAGGTTTTCGCCTACGCGCACCTGGATACTCGAACCCGGCGACATGCTGTACCTGCCGCCGGGCGTGCCGCATGACGGGGTGGCGGTCGGCGAGTGCACCACGTTTTCCATCGGGATGCGTGCGCCGGCCGCGGGCGAATTGCTGTTCGATTTCGCGGCGCACCTCGCGGAAACCTTGCCGGAATCGCAACGTTTTGCCGACCCCGATCTGCAACCTGCACGCGATCCCGGTGAAATCGATGATGCCGCGTTGCGGCGTGCACGCCGCGCGCTCGGTCCGGTCGCGACGGCACTGGATGACGAGGCTTTCGCGGACTGGTTCGGTACTTTCGTCACCCGCTACCGGGTGGCCCAGGTTGCCGTGCCGCGCAAGCGGCACATCGATCGCGCGACGCTTGCCGAACGCTTGTCGCACGCCTCGCTGGAGCACGATCCGGGGAGCCGCTTAGCGTGGCGCCGGCATGGGCGCGGCGCGCGCCTGTACGTCGCCGGCAACGTGTTCGATGCTCCCGTCGCATGGGCGAAAGCATTGGCCGCGGGCCCGCGCAGGATCGATGGCAGCCGGCTTGCGCAATTGCCGGAAGCAACCTCCGGCTTTGCACTGATCGCGGCTTTGATTGACGCGGGCCATGTCACATTGCGCCGACGCTGAACTGGCATACAATCGGCGGCCACGCACCCGGCCACCCGGAGGGGGGACCGAATGCCGATTCAAAGCGGCTTTCATGTCGAAGTCTGTCATTGGGCGAACGCGGCCGATCGCGACGCGCTTGCGAGCGTGCGCGAAGTCGTGTTCGTGCTGGAACAACGCGTACCGCGCGAGCTGGAAATCGACGACGACGATCCGCGCAGCGTGCACGTGCTGGCGCGCGCGCCGGACGGCACCCCGATCGGCACCGGCAGGCTGACGCCCACCGGGCGCATCGGGCGCATGGCGGTGATGGTGGACTGGCGCGGCAACGGCGTCGGCACGATGCTTCTGCGCGCCCTGCTGGATCAGGCGCGCGCGCGCCGCATGGACGAGGTCGTGCTGCATGCGCAGCGCGACGCGGTGACGTTCTATCTGGATTACGGCTTTGCGGTGGTCGGCGACGAATTCGAAGAAGCCGGTATTCCCCACGTACGGATGCGTCGTGCGCTTGATCCGTTGCCGGAACCCGAGCGTGCGCCGCAACCCCTGCCGCCGGAACCCAAGACGCTGCGTGCCAGCTCACGCGAAGAGCTGATCGACGTCACGCTGAAATTGCTGTCGGGAGCACGGCACAGCATGTGCGTGTGGGTGCGCGAACTGCATCCGCAGCTCCTCAATGACACTGCGTGCCTGGTCGAATTGCGGCGACTGGCGATTTCCGGGCGCGGTGCGTCGATTCGCATCCTGGCGCAGGACCTGTCCCGCGCCCTGCAGGAAGGCACCCGCCTGCTCGATCTCGCGCAGCGGCTTTCCAGCATCATTGAAATGCGCCGGCCGGTGGAGCCCGCCGATCTCGCGTATCGCTCGGCTTTCATGTGCGTGGATACCTGCGGCTATCTGTTCCGGCCGCTGGAAAGCGAAATGGCGTCGGAAGGCTCCACCTGGTCACCGGGCCGACACGCAGAGCTTATGCGCATGTTCGAAGAAGCGTGGGCGCGTTCGGAACCGTGGCCTGAATTGCGCACGCTGGGCATCTGAAGGCTTTCGCGGCCTTACCCGCAGCTAACCCGTGTCGGCCGCGAATCCCGCATTGCAGCATTAAACCGTTATAATTTTGGGTCGCGGCAAGGCGGCTTGTGGCCGCGTGCGCGGCGTCCGTCGACAGGCGTGGTTGAACGCCCGTTGGCGCGGGTCAAGCCTCTGCATGCTTGATCCCGCGAAGCTCGATCCGGACCCGCGCCGGAGCAGGCGCGTTGAAAAAATGCGGGACAGCACTTTTTCGACAATGATCAACTATCCGTGGTGACCATCGTGAGTGACGGCGGCAGCTTGTTGCAGCAACTGGCGGAAACTTCGCAATTCGGCGGCGGCAACGCCGCTTATCTCGACCAGTTGTACGAAGACTGGCTGCGCGACCCGCAGTCGGTCGCGCCGGAATGGCGCACGTGGTTCCAGAGCCTGCGCGGCACCGGCGACGTTTCCCACGCCGACGCCATCGCCCGCATCGTCGCTGCGCAGCAGCAAGGTCACCGCGCCGGCGTGCCGATGGACGATGCCCACGCCCGCAAGCAGGCGGGCGTCTTGCGTTTCCTGACCGCGTACCGTTCACGCGGTCATCTCGCGGCCGACCTCGATCCGCTCGCGATCGCGCCCAAGCGCCCCGCGCCCGACCTCGACCTGCCCTTCCACGGCTTGTCCGACGCCGACCTCGACACCGAATTCGATTGCGGAACCTTCGCCGGCGGCGGGCACCGCATGACCTTGCGCGATCTGCGCGAACGCCTGCGTCGCACCTACGTGGCGACGATCGGCGCCGAGTTCATGCACATCAGCGACCACAACCAGCGTCGCTGGATTTACGACCGGCTGGAAAAAGCCAGTGGCGACGCGGGGCTCGACAACGACACCCGCAAGCGCGTGCTCGCAAAGCTCACCGCGGCCGACGGGCTGGAACGCTACCTGCACACCAAGTACGTCGGCCAGAAACGTTTTTCGCTGGAAGGCGGCGATTCGCTGATCCCGCTGCTGGATGACCTGATCCGCCGCGCGGCTGGCGACGACGTGCACGAGCTGGTGATCGGCATGGCACACCGCGGGCGCCTCAACGTGCTGGTCAACATCCTGGGCAAGCCACCGCAACAATTGTTCGCGGAATTCGAGGGCAAGCACGATGGCCCGGACGATCCCGCGCATTCCGGAGACGTGAAATACCACATGGGTTTCTCGGCCGACATCGCGGCGCCCGCCGACAACATCCACGTCGCGCTGGCATTCAATCCGTCGCACCTCGAGATCGTCAATCCGGTGGTTTCAGGCTCCGTGCGCGCGCGCCAGATCCGCGCGCACGATGGCGTGCACGAACACGTGCTGCCGGTGCTGATCCACGGCGACGCGGCGTTGTCCGGCCAAGGCGTGAACATGGAGCTGTTCAACATGTCGCGCACGCGCGGATTCGGCGTCGGCGGCACCGTGCATGTGGTGATCAACAACCAGATCGGTTTCACCACCGATGCCGATGACAGCCGCAGCACGCTGTACTGCACCGATGTCGCCAAGATGGTCAACGCGCCGGTGCTGCACGTGAACGGCGACGATCCGGAGGCGGTGCTGCAATGCGTGCGGCTGGCCTTCGATTTCCGCCAGCAGTTCCACAAGGATGTGGTGGTCGACCTGGTCTGCTATCGCCGCCACGGCCACAACGAGGCCGACGAGCCTTCGGCCACCCAGCCGATCATGTACGACGTGATCAAGCAGCTGGCGCCGACGCGGGAGCTCTACGCGAGGCGCCTGGTCGAACGCGGCATCGCCGCCGAAGGTGACGCGCAGAAACTGTTCGACGCCTACCGCGACCAGCTCGACGCGGGCAAGCCGGTGACCGAGCTGGCGCCGCCCGGTTCCCAGAAATACATCGTGGACTGGACGCGCTTCGCCAAGGGCGGCCTTGCGCAACCGGTCGAGACCGGCGTCAAGCGCCGCGTGCTCGACGGATTGGCCGCCAAGATCCTGACCTGGCCGGACGGCATGGTGCTGCAATCGCGCGTCGCCAAGATCTACGCCGACCGTCGCAAGATGGCCGAAGGCGACGCGCCGCTGGATTGGGGCTACGCCGAGAACATGGCCTATGCCACGCTGATCGCGGACGGCAACGCTTTGCGGCTGGTCGGGCAGGACACCAGTCGCGGCACCTTTTTTCATCGCCACGCCGAATTGCACGACCAGAAGACCGGCAATATCTACACCCCGCTCGCGCACGTGCAGGAAGGCGTATCAGTGGAGGTCATCGATTCGCTGCTTTCCGAAGAAGCGGTGATGGCATTCGAGTACGGCTTTGCCACCGCCGATCCGGACACGCTGGTGCTATGGGAAGCGCAGTTCGGCGATTTCGCCAACGGCGCGCAGGTGGTGGTCGACCAGTTCATCTCGTCGGGCGAAGCCAAATGGAACCGTCTGTGCGGGTTGGTGCTGCTGCTGCCGCACGGCTACGAAGGCCAGGGCCCGGAGCATTCGTCGGCGCGACTCGAGCGCTACTTGCAGTTGTGCGCGCTGGACAACATGCAAGTGTGCGTGCCGACCACGCCCGCGCAGATGTTCCACATGCTGCGCCGGCAGATGCTGCGCGATTGCCGCAAACCGCTGGTGGTGATGACACCGAAGTCGCTGTTGCGCCACAAGCTGGCGGTGTCGTCGCTGGACGATCTCGAGAACGGCAAGTTCAACCTGGTCATTCCCGACCAGCGCATCAAGGCCAACAAGGAGGTCACGCGCGTGGTGCTGTGCTCGGGCAAGGTCTATTACGACCTGTTCGAGGACGCCGAAAAACGGAAGATCGAAGATGTCGCCATCGTTCGCGTCGAACAGTTGTATCCGTTCCCGCGCAGCGAAGTGAACGCGGAACTGGAAAAATACCCGGCCGCCCGCGAAATCATCTGGTGCCAGGAAGAACCGCAGAACCAGGGCGCCTGGTTCCAGATCCGCCATCACCTGCAAGCCTGCGCGGGAACCCATCACAGCCTGCACTACGCCGGCCGCATGCGCTCACCGGCGCCGGCCTGCGGGCACCACAACACCCACGTCGCCGAACAGCGCGCACTGGTGCAACAGGCGCTGGTCGACCCCGTGGGCGACGATCACTCCGCCGAGTGAACATTCCCACCCAACCTTCCCTTTGAAAGGGAAGGGTTGCAGCAAAGCCACCCATCGCGACGCAACTCCAAGGAAACGCCATGTCGATCGAAGTCAAGGTTCCCGTCCTGCCCGAATCCGTCAGCGATGCCACCATCGCCACGTGGCACAAGAAGCCGGGCGACGCGGTGAAGCGCGATGAAAACCTGGTGGACCTGGAAACCGACAAGGTGGTGCTGGAAGTGCCCGCCCCCGCCGACGGTGTACTCAAGGAAATCCGCCACGACACCGGCGATACCGTCAACAGCGAAGACGTGATCGGTGTGCTGGAGGAAGGCGCGGTTGCCGAAGCACCGAAACCGGCTGCCGCGAAGGAAGAGCCAAAACAGGCCGCGTCGGCCAAGACCGGGAAGGCGGAGAAATCCCAGCCGGCGAAAGCTGCTCCCGCGCCATCGGACGACAGCTTGTCGCCTGCGGGACGCCGCGTTGCGGCCGAGGAAAAGATCGATGCGTCGCAGGTAGCGGGCACCGGCCGCGGCGGCCGTGTAACCAAGGAAGACCTGGTCAATTACTCCAAGGCTGAAAAGCCGGCCGCAGCACCTGCGCAGGCTGCGCGCGCAACGCCCGGCTCCCGCCCCGAAGAACGCGTTGCCATGACGCGCATGCGCGCGCGCATCGCCGAACGGCTGATGCAATCGAAGAATTCCATCGCGATGCTGACTTCGTCCAACGAAGTCAACCTCGCGAAAGTGGTCGCAATGCGCAAGCAGTTGGGTGAACAGTTCGAGAAGACCCACGGCATCAAGCTCGGCTTCATGAGCTTCTTCGTGAAAGCCGCGTGCGAAGCGCTGAAGCGCTATCCGGTGGTGAACGCGTCGGTGGACGGCAACGACATCATCTACCACGGCTACCAGGATATTTCGATCGCGGTCTCGACCGATCGCGGCCTCGTGACGCCGGTGCTGCGCGACGCGCAGGACATGGGCTTCGCCGACATCGAAAAGGCGATTGCCGCGTTCGCGAAGAAGGCGCGCGAGGGCGGCCTGACGCTCGACGACCTGCAGGGCGGCACCTTCACCATTACCAACGGCGGCACCTTCGGCTCGCTGTTCTCCACGCCGATCGTGAACCCGCCGCAGAGCGGCATCCTCGGCATGCACACCATCAAGGAACGCGCCATCGTCGAGAACGGCCAGGTCGTCGCCGCACCGATGATGTACATCGCGATCAGCTACGACCATCGCATCGTGGACGGCAAGGATGCGGTGCTGTTCCTGGTCGACATCAAGAATCAGCTCGAGAATCCGCACCGGATGTTGCTTGGGCTTTGATGCTTCGAGCCCCTCTCCCTTTGGGAGAAGGTGAGGCGGAATTGCGCGAGATGCGCTGAATCGCGTCTCGCGCCGCCGAACGCCTTGACCACGGAGGGTCAAGGCAGGGTTGCCTGGTGAGGCAATGGAATGCCGAACTTTGCAACGGGGTGAGGGTTCGGCAATGCCGCAACGTCTCACGATCACCGAACCCTCATCCGGCGCTTTGCGCCACCTTCTCCCGAGCGGAGAAGGAATACCAAGGATTTCGAAATGGCTGACAACAAATTCGACGTCATCATCATCGGCGCGGGCCCGGCCGGTTACATCTGCGCGATCCGCGCGGCGCAACTCGGCCTCAAAACCGCCTGCGTCGATGCGTTCAAGGGCAAGGA
>JAICIW010000052.1 GCA_025928735.1 Rhodanobacteraceae bacterium
CACCAGTATCGACATGGCCCAGTCACGCCGCGCGCCCGCTGCGACCCGATGTTTTTCCGGCATCTGGCTGTCCCGACGGCGCGGGCCGCTCCCGCCAGCCTATTGTGCCGGAGTCGCGTTCGCGCGCTAGCGCCGCGATGGGACGAAGTCGCGTTCGGTCCGCCGCGCCGGCCGCGGCCACGGACAGAGCATCGGTACATGCTGGCGATAGCGTCGATAATCCTCGCCGTGCTCGACGATCAGGTCGCGCTCTTCCAGTTGAATCGCGGCAAGGATGTAGCCCGTCGTGACGATGGCGAACAACAGGTGTCCCGACGACATCATCGGCGTTGCCCAGAACGCGATCACGAACCCAAGATAGAGCGGATGGCGGACCATCCGATAGTAGAAATGGTCCTTGAACTCGGGCGGCGCATAACTCTTCCCCGGCAATGTGCCCCAGACTTGGCGCAGCCCGAACAAATCGAAATGATCGATGACGAAAGTGGCCGACAACACCAGCAACCAGCCCAGTGCGGACAACGCGTAGAGCAGATAGACCGCCCAGGACGCCGTCACAATCCAGATCACGCCCGGCAGCGGACGCCACTGCCAGAACAACAGGATCAATGCGGCGCTGGCCAGCAACACGTAGGTGCTGCGCTCGATCGACGGGCTCATCCAACCCGCCAGCCACTTCTTGAAACCGCGACGCGCCATCCCGCTGTGCTGCACCGCGAAGATACCGAGCAGGACGGCGTCGATCATCACCGTTTGCGACAGGCTGGCTGTGGCAAATCCCCGGTTGACGGTATGCGGCACGAAGGTAACGTCGGCAACAAACGTGATCGCATACAGAAATGTCAGTAAGAAGACGGCGTAACACAGCACGCCGTAAAGCAGGATCAAGGCACTACGCATGGTGGCTCTCCGTCCGGCACTCAACGCTTTGGGATGGAGAACACCGTTTCGCAGCGATTTGCGACATGAAACCGTCGCCGGCCGCGGCCGATCAGCCTTCCAGCATCGCCTTCCAGCGGTCCTTCCCCTCGAGCCACCAATATTGCGTCTGCGCACCGAGATAACCGAACGGCCGCCAAGCCGATTGCAATCCGAATGACGCGAACTCGCGCCAGCCCTCGCCACCCTCGGCAATCGCATCGGCCAGCAGTTCACCGGCGGCGCAAGTCGGCGCCGTACCGTGGCCCCCAAAGGCCTGCATCCACCACAACCCATCGCCGCGCGTACCGAGTTGCGGCATCTGGTGACGCGCGTAGCTCATCAGGCCTGACCACGCGTAATCGATCTTCACGCCTTCGAGTTGCGGGAATACGCGCAACAGGTCGCGCATCAGGAGTTTCTTCACGCCTTCGGGTGAACGATTGCGAATGGAGATGCGTCCGCCCCACAGCAGCCGCGTGTCCTTGAGCGGGCGGTAATAATCGAAGGCGAAGCGGGTGTCGTAGATCGCCGCTTCGGTATGCAGGCATTCCTGCAGGCGCGCGCCCAGCGGCTCGGTCGCCATCACGTAGGTGGCGATCGGCAATATCGCCCGGTCGACTTCCCGCTCAAGCTTGGCGAGATAGCCGCCGCAAGCCAGCACAACGGTTTGCGCCTTGACTTCACCGCCTGCCGTCTTCACTCGCCAATGGACACCATCGCGTTCGACATGCCGCACCCGGGAATGTTCATGAAAACGTACGCCCTGCCGCTGTGCCGCGCGCACCATGCCGTGCAGGTAATCGATCGGATGCAGGTGCAGCGCATTCCGTTCCAACAGGCCGTCGTGGTAACGCCGACTGTGGATCACGCTGCGAAGTTGTGCTTCCGGCAACCATTCCCATTCGACGCCATAGGTTTCCTTCAACAGGCGCTGCCGTGCACGCAGGATATCCGGGTCGCGGAACCAGTTCGCCCAGATCACGCCCGCGTCCACGGCGTCGCACTCGATTGCGTATTTCCGGATGCGTTCGCGAATGAGATCCACCGCGCGGGTGGTGGCGCCGTACAAACGCTGCGCGCGTTCGAGGCCAAGCTGCCTGAGCAATGCGTCCTCGCCCAGCGAGTAGCCGCCGAACACGAAGCCGCCGTTGCGGCCGGATGCACCGTGGCCGATGCCGTGGCTCTCCAGCAGCGCCACGTCGCGCACGCCGCGCTCGGCAAGACCGAGCGCAAGGCACATACCCGCGTACCCCCCACCAACGATGGCGACGCGCGCTTCGCATCCGCCTTCGAGCGGTGGCAACGATTCGAAAGGACGGGCGCTTGCGGCGTACCAGGTTTCCGGCGTCATGCGCCGAGCATAGCGGCTGCCGGTTGGTGAGTCCCGCACCGGCCGGAGAAAGCTGGGATCAGATCCCTGGCCGCCGCTAGCCGCCTTCCAGGCCTGCCACGAGGTGCCGCAGTTCAGGGTCGGCGGACGCGAAGTGCAAGGTCGCGCGCACCATGCCGGCCTTGTTGCCGCAATCGAAACGCGTCCCTGCGAATCGATGCGCCAGCACCGGCGTTTCCTTGAGCAACGCCGCGATCGCATCGGTCAACTGGATTTCGCCGCCGGCACCGGGTGTGGTTTGTTCCAGCAGATCGAAGATGCGCGACGGCAGCACGTAACGACCGACCACCGCAAGGTTGGAAGGCGCATCCTCGGGCTTGGGCTTTTCCACCATGTGGCGGATGCGATCGCCCCCGCCATCGATGTCGACGATGCCGTACTTGCCGGTGTCGGCGTGCGGTACTTCCTCGACCGCGAGCACGCCAGTCTTGCCGTCAGCCGCACGTTCGGCCATCTGGCGCAGCGCACCCGGGCCCTCGTTCACGATCAGGTCGTCGGGCAGGACGATGCCGAACGGCTCGTCGCCGACCACGGGCTTGGCGCACAACACCGCGTGGCCGAGGCCGAGCGCCTGTTCCTGGGTCACGTAAACACAGCGCACATGCGGTGGCAGGAGCCCCTGCACCATGGCCAGCAATTCGCGCTTGCCGGCGCGCTCCAGCGTTTCTTCCAACTCGTAGGCCGAATCGAAATAGTCGGCAATCGAATGCTTGTAGCGATTGGTAACGAAGATCAGGGTATCGGCACCGGCATCGACCGCCTCGTCCACTGCGTATTGAATCAAGGGACGATCCAGCACCGGCAACATTTCCTTGGCGACGACCTTGGTGGCGGGAAGAAAACGGGTACCCATGCCGGCCACCGGGAAAACCACTTTGCGCAAACGGGTCACGTCTTGTCCTTGATGGTTGCGGTTCAAAAAACAGCCTGTCCGAAACGGCTGTCGTGAAAAGTCGGAATCCCCTTGGCAACGATCACGGACGATCGCACGACTATGCAGCCGTGTCACCACCGCCCCGCTGCAGCGGCACCACATCGGCGGTCTGCGTCGGCTCGCCGGTCTCCCAGCGGAAGGCGGGCAGCAGCGCGCCGACGCAATGCCGCAGGGTTTCCTCGTCGAAGCGCTGCACCGCTTCGGCGGCGCGTGCGAGTTGCGCCGCAACCAGTGCTGCGGATTGCTGGCGCGGCGCGGCTTCGAAAATCTTGGGGTGTGACGTGCCGTGATAATTCTCAAGCGGGTGGAACAATTCCTCGAACAGCTTTTCGCCCGGACGGAGGCCCGTGTAGAGGATGGAAATGTCGCGGCCGGGTTGTTTTCCGGCCAGCCGGATCATCTGCTCGGCGAGATCGCGGATGCGGATTGGCTCACCCATGTCCAGCGCAAAGGTTTCGCCGCCCTTGCCCATCGCCATTGCCTGCAGGATCAACTGGCAGGCTTCCGGAATGGTCATGAAGTAGCGCGAAATTTCCGGATGCGTCACGGTGACCGGACCGCCTTCGGCAATCTGGTCGCGGAACAGCGGCACCACCGAGCCCGCCGAATCCAGCACGTTGCCGAATCGCACGGTGACGAATTTCGTCGCGCGGTCTTCGGCCGTGATCTGGCAGATGATTTCCGCGACGCGTTTGCAGGCACCCATCACGCTGGTCGGATTCACCGCCTTGTCGGTCGAGATCAGCACGAAGCTTTCGACGCCGTACCGCACCGCCTGCTCGGCCACCGTGCGCGTGTTCAGCGCATTGTTGCGGAAGGCCTCACGCAACTGGTTCTGCAACAACGGCACATGCTTGTAGGCGGCTGCGTGGAACACGCGCTGAGGTTTCGCGAGGGCAAACGCATTGGCGCACGCGGCGGCGTCGCCGCAATCGCCGATCAGGCAGCGCAACAACAGCTCCGGGTATTGCGCGCGCAGTTCGCGTTCAATGCGGTAGAGGTTGTATTCCGAAAGCTCCAGGATCGTGAGCTCGGACGCCCCCAGCCGCGCGATCTGCCGGCACAGTTCCGAGCCGATCGAACCGCCGCCACCGGTCACCAGCACCCGCTGTCCGGTAAGGCCGCGACGGATCGCATTCCATTCCAGTTTCACCGGATCGCGACCGAGCAAATCCTCGATCGCCACTTCCTTCAGTTCGTTGAATTGCGCGCGACCAGAAACCACGTCGTCGAGCCGCGGCACGGTACGAAACGGCAGCCCGGTGGCCTCGCACAGGCTGACTACGTGGCGCATTTCTTCCTTGTCGGCCGACGGCATCGCGATCAGGAGCATTTCGGCGCCGACGCGACGCGCCAGTTCCTCCAACCTGTCGGTGCCGCCCAGCACCGGAACGCCGTGCAGACGCGAACCGCGCAGCGAGGTGTCGTCGTCGATGAAGCCTGCCGGAACGTAGCGCGAATCGCGGCGCAGGTCGCGCACCAGCGCTTCGCCGGCCCGTCCCGCGCCGATCACCAGCACGCGATGGCTGTGCTTGGCATGGAACAGGTCGAGTTGGCTGTCCTTCCAGTAGCGATAGGCGAGCCGTGGCGCACCGAGAAAAATCGCCAGCAGCACCGGATAGATCAGCAGCACCGAGCGTGAAATGCCGTACATCCGGTTGTACAGGAACAAGGCGAGATAGATCACCACCGCGCCCGCGACCACCGCGCGCAGGATGTTCCACAAGTCGGGCACGCTCGCGAAACGCCACAAGCCCTTGTACAAACCGGTCCAGTAGAACATCGCGGCCTGCACGCCCAGCACGATCAAGGTCTGCCAGCTCAACAAGTCGAGTCGCTGGCCGTAGGGCAGCATCGCGTAGCGCAGCGTGTTGGCCAGCCACCACGCCAGTAGCGTCACCGCAAGGTCGTGGATTACGACCGCGGAGCGGGGATGGATCCTGCCGGCGAGACTAGGCGGCTTCATGCAGCCTGCCTCCCGTGGCGGCGGCGAGACAGGCTCGCTTGCCGACATACCATGCGGCGCCTGCGAGTGCGTACGCCGCAAGTACGCACCACACGCCGCGCGCCGGCCAGCGCACCGCCAGCCACGCCAGCGGTGCCACCACCGCAAGATTCCAGGTCATGTAAGCGACATCCGTGCGCGCATGGCTCCAGTTTACCCGTACCAGCCACTGGTACAGGTGCTGACGATGCGGTGCATACCAGCGCTGGCCGCCGAGCATGCGCCGCGCAAGGGTCAGCCCACTGTCGACCAGGAACGCCGAAGGGAGGATCAAGCATCCCCACAGCAGGGCGGGATTTCGCTGAACAAGCAGTGCAGCAACCGTGCCGAGCGCGAGGCCCAGCGCACCCGATCCCACGTCGCCCATGAAAATGCGCGCCGGCGGAAAGTTGAAAAACAGGAAGCCGAGGCATCCCGCCGCCGAAACGAACGCGAATGCGGCGAGACCGGTCCTTCCGGCCCAGGCCGCCAGCAGGCCGTACCCCAGCATCACGAACAAGCCCTGTTGGCCGAGGATGCCGTCGATACCGTCCATGAAGTTGTGCGCGTTGATGAAGCCAACCAGCACGACGGCCAGCGGAAGCAGCGCCATCCATCCGAATGCGCCGGGCCACGGTCCGGGCGCGAGCACGGCGGCGCCGACCAGCAGCGCCGCGAGGACGTGCACCGTCAATCGTGACAATACCGACAGCGGCGCGTGATCATCGCGCCAGCCGATCAGGGCGACCGCCAGGATTGCCAGCGCAATCGCGCCGACGCGCACCGGACTTGCCGCAGGTTCCAGCCCGTACCACGCAGGCAAACCCGCCAGCACCACCGCCGCGACGATGCCGACCCCGCCCCCGCGCGGCGTCGCCTGGGTGTGCGAACGTCGTTTGCCGGGCAAATCCAGCAAACCGCGGTGACGGGCGTAAACCAGCGCAAGCGATGTCACGAGCAGCGACAGCATCAGCCCACCAAGTGTGCTCAGCAGTAGCGGGACGACAGCTTGCATTTGTTCGAACTGCCCCACTCGAAGCGGCTGTTGGGAAAAGTCAGGCCACGGAAGGCCGTTCTGGTGCTCGACAGTTCCGAATGAACCTGTTCGCCGGTGCGTACGGCATCGCGGCGATCAGGGATGATCGCATCATTCGCTGACGACGCTGTGGATGGGACGTACCGTGCCCCAACTCTTGCAGCTCGGGCATTGCCAGTGGTGCGCCTTGGCGCCGAAACCGCAATGGTTGCAGCGGTACATCGCGCGGCCTTCCAGCAACTTGTGCGTCAGGTCGCGCAGGATCAGGAAGTTCTCGCGGGCCTCGCCTTCGGTGCTGCTCATGGTGGCGTCGATCAAGGCCATCATCCCGCGGACCGACGGCCGCTGCCGCAACTGGCCGGTCAGGAAATCGATGGCGGCGCGCTCGCCTTCGCGCTTCTTGTAAAGATCGGTCAGCGCCAGCACCGGTGTGATGCCGTGGTAGCGATCCACGACGTGCCCGAGGAATTTTTCGGCGCGATCCATCTCGCCCGCATGCGCGTAGGCGTCCAGCAGCGGCGGCAGGATTTCCGGAACGAAATCGACATCCGCATCGACAGCCTGTTCGAACGCCAACACCGCTTCGTTCCAGCGCCCCTCTTCCGCAAACAGGTGTCCGCTGATCATGTACCCGCGCACGCAACCGGGCTGGCTGGCGAAGGCCTCGTCGAGGTAAGCCCGGGCCTCGGCGCGTGCACCGTGCTGGCGCGACTGTTCGGCCAGTTCGCACTGGAATTGCGCGATGGTCGCGGCCTGCGATTCACCGGTCATTTTTTCCAGCCGCCGTGCATGACCGATGGCCTTGTGCCAGTCACGTTCGTGCTGGTAGATCGCGATCAGATGCCGCAGCGCCGAAGGAGCGTGCGCATCCATCGCGACCAAGTCGTCGAACAGCGCCTCGGCGCGATCGAGCAATCCTGCGCGCATGTAGTCCTCGCCCAGTTCCAGCAGCGCGACCGTGCGCTCGGCCTCGGAAAGGTTGGAACGGCTGACCAGGTGCTGGTGCACGCGGATCGCGCGGTCAACTTCGCCGCGACGGCGGAACAGGTTGCCGAGCGCGAGGTGGGTTTCCACCGTGTCGCGATTGAACTCGGCCAGCTTCATGAAGACTTCAATGGCCTTGTCCGGCTGCTCGTTGAGCAGATAGTTGAGGCCGCGGAAATAATGCGAGGATAGTTCGGTCACCCGTGCGCCCGAGCGGCGCGCGGTCGCGTGGCGGCCGATGATCCAGCCCAGCCAGCCGGCCAGTGGCAGCAGCAGCAGGAGCAACAACAGCAACGGGTCTGTGGGAAGGAAGTTCACCGATCTCTCCGGTGCCGCACCCGGCATCCATTGCTGCGGGCCGAGCGGCTGCATGGGAACCAGGGGTTCATCGATCCGATGCCGCGGCCCGTGCCCGATTCACGGCGTGTCGTCGCGGCCTTCGTTGACCCGCTGCCGCAGTTCCTTGCCCGGTTTGAAATGCGGAACATGCTTGCCCGGCAGTGCCACGGCCGTGCCGGTCTTGGGATTCCGGCCGGTGCGCGGTGGCCGATAATGCAGCGAGAAACTGCCGAAGCCGCGAATCTCGATGCGATCGCCGCTCGCCAGCGCCGTGCTCATCTGCTCGATCACATTGCGCACCGCCAATTCGACGTCCGCGAACGCCAAGTGTTTCTGGCGTTCCGCGAGCGCGGCGATCAATTCGGATTTCGTCATGGATGGCAACGTGCGATGACCTTGAGGACGATGGGGACGGGCTGCGCACGCGCGCTCCCATTCCACGGCGCCGCCCGCGGATGCGGACGGCGCCGTCGTGTCGCAAAAAACACAAGCCCTTATATAGACTTACTCCGACTTGTTCAACTGCTCTTTCAGCAGGGCCCCCAACTTGGTGGTGCTGCGGTCGGCGTGCTGGTTCTGGTACTCGGACAGCGTTTCGGCCATCTCGTCCTCGTCCTTGGCGCGGATCGAGAGTTGCAACATCCGGCCCTTGCGATCCATGCCGATGAACTTGGCCTCGACCTGCTCGCCCGCCTTCAGGTGCTGGCTGAGATCATCGATGCGGTCCTTCGAGAAATCGCGCGCTGAGAGATAACCCTCGATGCCATCGGCGAGATCCACCACCGCGCCCTTGGCGTCCACTTCGCGGACGGTGCCGTTGAGGATCGCGCCGCGGGGATGCGCGGCCATGAACTGGCCGAACGGATCCTGTTCGAGCTGCTTGATGCCGAGGCTGATGCGCTCGCGCTCGGGGTCCACCGCCAGCACCACCGCGTCGACTTCATCGCCCTTCTTGAACTCGCGGACCAGTTCCTCGCCATTGCCCTGCCAGGAAATGTCGGACAGGTGCACCAGACCGTCGATGCCGCCGTCCAGGCCCACGAAGATGCCGAAATCGGTGATCGACTTGATCGCGCCATGGACCTTGTCGCCCTTCTTGAAGGTCGCCGCGAAGGCTTCCCACGGGTTCGACTGGGTCTGCTTCATGCCCAGCGAAATGCGGCGGCGCTCTTCGTCGACGTCCAGCACCATCACTTCCACTTCGTCGCCGACCTGCACTACCTTGGCCGGATTGACGTTCTTGTTGGTCCAGTCCATCTCGGACACGTGCACCAGGCCTTCCACGCCCGGCTCCAGCTCCACGAAGCAGCCGTAGTCGGTGACGTTGGAAACCTTGCCGAACAGGCGGGTGCCGGACGGATAGCGGCGGGTGATGCTGACCCATGGATCGTCGCCCAGCTGCTTCAGGCCCAACGAGACGCGATTGCGTTCGCGGTCGAACTTCAGCACGCGCACGTCGAGCTCGTCGCCGACGTTCACGACTTCGGACGGGTGCCGCACGCGCTTCCACGCCATGTCGGTGATGTGCAGCAGGCCGTCGATGCCGCCCAAATCCACGAACGCGCCGTAATCGGTGAGGTTCTTGACCACGCCGTGCAGGATCGCGCCTTCCTGCAGCTTCTCCAGAAGCTGCTCGCGCTCCTCGGAGTGCTCGCTCTCGACCACTGCGCGGCGACTGACCACCACGTTGTTGCGCTTGCGGTCGAGCTTGATGATCTTGAATTCGAGGTCCTTGCCTTCGAGATAGGCCGGATCGCGCACCGGACGCACGTCCACCAGCGAACCCGGCAGGAACGCGCGCACGTCGCGGATGTCGACGGTGAAACCGCCCTTGACCTTGCCGTTGATGCGGCCGGTGACGGCCTCTTCCTGCTCGAATGCACTTTCCAGTTCGTCCCACACCATCGAGCGCTTGGCCTTCTCGCGCGACAGCATGGTTTCGCCGAAACCGTTTTCGATGGCGTCCAGCGCGACTTTGACTTCGTCGCCCACGGACACTTCCAGGTCGCCGTTTTCGGCCTTGAACTGCTCGATCGGCACGATGCCTTCCGATTTCAGTCCGGCGTTCACCACCACCACATCGGGGCGGATCTCGACGACGATGCCGGAGACGATGGCTCCGGGTTTCAATTTGGCCAGCGACTGGCTCTGTTCAAACAGTTCGGCAAAACTTTCGGTCATGGGAATTCCAGGTTGGGAATGGATCGCGATGCCTGCAAGTTCCATCGGGTTCAAGCTCCACAGGCGACGATCCGCCGGTTGGGGGATGCG
>JAICIW010000307.1 GCA_025928735.1 Rhodanobacteraceae bacterium
CCGCGATGCCGCGGCGCTTCATGATCAGGTTGAACACCGTGGGCGATGGGTGTGGCGAATCGATCGGCGGTGCGCCCACAAGGCACATCGTGCCGTCGCGTTTCAGCAGGTTGAGATAGGCGTCGAGGTTGTGTGGCGCCGCGACCGTGTTGAGGATGAAGTCGAAACTGCCGGTGTGCTGCGCCATCTGCGCCGCGTCCTTCGAGATCACCACCTCGTCCGCACCAAGGCGTTTGCCGTCCTCGATCTTGCTGGGCGATGTGGTGAACAACACCACGTGCGCGCCCATCGCGTGCGCCAGTTTCACGCCCATGTGGCCGAGCCCGCCCAACCCCACGATGCCGACCTTCTTGCCCGGGCCGACGCCCCAGTGCCGCAGCGGCGAATAGGTGGTGATGCCGGCGCACAGGAGTGGCGCGACCGCCGCAAGATTCTTGTCGTGCTTGATGTGCAACACGAATTTTTCGTCGACGACGATCCGGGTGGAATAGCCGCCGTAGGTGTTGCCGTGATCTTCCTGCGCGGGGCCGTTGTAGGTGCCGGTGAAACCGTTCTCGCAGTAATTCTCCTCGCCGGCCTTGCAGGAATCGCAATGCCCGCAGCTGTCCACCATGCAGCCGACGCCCACGGTTTCACCCACCTTGAAGCCGTGTACATCCTTGCCGATCGCCGTCACGATGCCGACGATTTCGTGACCGGGCACGGACGGGTAAACCGTGTTGCCCCATTCGTTGCGCGCGGTGTGCAGGTCCGAATGGCACACGCCGCAATAAAGGATGTCGATGGCGACGTCGTGCGGGCCGGGCTGGCGACGTTGGATCGCGTGCTGGCCGAGTGGCTTGTCGGCGGATTGTGCAGCGTAGGCGGGGGTTTGGGTCATTCGAATCTCCTGTTCGTTGTCCGTCATTCCGGGTTCTGTATGCAAAGGGAATCCTGATCAATTCCATCGCGCGTCATCCCGGAATCGCGAAGCGATATCCGGGACCCAGCGACTATGCATTTCAGTGCGTGCGCGAAAGTCACTGGGTCCCGGCTTTCGCCGGGATGACGACCAAAATCAGGGCTCCGGAAAAAGCGCAGGCAGCCCCGGAATGACGATTGAAAGTTCGGGCGGTCAACTCGCGGCTTTCTCGCGCACCGGCAACTTCCAGTCGGGGCGAATGAAGTGGCAGGTGTAGCCGTTCGGGATGCGTTCCAGATAATCCTGATGCTCGGGTTCGGCTTCCCAGAAGTCACCGGCAGGCACGACTTCGGTGACGGCCTTGCCGGGCCACAAGCCGGACGCGTTCACGTCGGCAATGGTGTCTTCGGCAATCCGTTTCTGCTCGTCGCTGGTGTAGAAGATCGCCGAGCGATAGCTGGTGCCGACGTCGTTGCCTTGCCGGTTCACCGTCGAGGGATCGTGGATCTGGAAGAAGAATTCCAGCAGCTTGCGATAGCTCATGCGAGCCGGATCGAACACGATCTCGATGGATTCGGCGTGGGTGCCATGGTTGCGATAAGTGGCATTCGGAACATCGCCACCGGAGTAACCCACACGCGTAGAAACGACGCCGGGCTGTTTGCGGATCAGGTCCTGCATGCCCCAGAAACAGCCGCCGGCAAGGATGGCGCGTTCGTTGCTCATGTTTTGTACTCCGTAGTCAGGGCAGTGTGCGCGACAGCATTGATCAAAGCTCGTCATTCCCGCGAAAGCGGGAATCCAGGGTCTTGGCTATCGTGCGGACATTCTGGGAAAAGACGCTGGGTTCCGGATCGCGCCCGCTGCGCGGTCGCGTCCGGAATGACGGACAAGAGGAGTCAGGCGCGTTCAAACAATTTACGGTACTCCTCGTAGCCTTCCTTTTCCAGATCGGCCAGCGGGACGAAACGGAGCGATGCCGAGTTGATGCAGTAGCGCAAGCCGCCGCGCTCGCGCGGACCGTCGTCGAATACGTGGCCGAGATGGCTGTCGCCGTGTTTGGAGCGCACCTCGGTGCGCATCATGCCGTGGCTGGCATCGTGTTTCTCGATCACGTTGGCCGCTGCCACGGGCTTGCTGAAACTCGGCCAGCCGCAGTGGCTCTGGAACTTGTCGAGCGAGGTGAACAGCGGCTCGCCGGAAACGATGTCCACGTACAGGCCGGGTTCGCGGTGCTCATTGAATTCATTGTCGAACGGTCGCTCGGTGACCGCTTCCTGGGTGACGCGGTACTGCAGTGGGCTCAGGCGCGCGAGTGCTTCGGGTGACTTGCGGTAATCGGACATGGTGTGCTCCGCGTCGCAGGGACGGGTCGACTAAAGAGGTCCCGATGACATGGAGGCGCTGCGAATCGGCCTCAAGGTGGGTACCGTGAAACGGGCCCCGCAAAGCACGATTCCGATGCGCAATCGCGGCTACGCGTTTGCCTCACGCCAGCACTGCCCCGATGCGCGATTCCTGTGCATACTCGGCACCTGCTTGTATCCGGTCGAGGAAAAGCCATGCAGCGTCGCGACGTGTTGAAGGGTTTGGTTTTGACGGGTGCAGCGGTCGCGCTGGCGCATCCGGCGCGGGTGATTGCCAGGAATGATGACGTCGAGGCGCGCCTGGCTCGGTTGGAACGAACGCACGGCGGCCGGCTTGGTGTGGCGATTCACGACACCGGCAGCGGTCGCCGCGCCGCGCATCGCGGCGACGAACGTTTCCTGATGTGCAGTACGTTCAAGCTGCTGCTGGCGGCGGCGGTGCTGCAACGGGTGGATCGCGGTGAAGAGAAGCTCGACCGCCGCGTCGTGTTCGACAAGGACGTACTCCTGGAATGGGCGCCGGTGACGAGCAAGCACGTCGGTCCGCCGGGCATGACGCTTGCAGCATTGTGCGAGGCCGCGATCACCCAAAGCGACAATACCGCGGCGAATCTTTTGTTGAAGCAGATTGGTGGTCCGCAGATCGTCACGGGATACGCGCGCAGTCTTGGCGATCCGTTGACGCGGCTGGACCGCACCGAACCGACGCTCAATCGGCATGATGGCGACAAAGACACCACTACGCCTGCCGCGATGCTCGGTGACGTGCACACGCTGCTGCTCGGCGACGCGCTTTCGGATGCTTCGCGCCGACGCCTGACGAACTGGCTGCTTGCGAACCGGACGGGGGGCGATTCGCTGCGCGCCGGGTTGCCTTCCGATTGGCGCGAGGGTGACAAGACCGGTTCAGGTGATACGGCCACCAACGACGTTGCGATCCTGTGGCCGCCGCGACGCAAGCCTGTCCTGGTCGCTGTGTACTACGAGAGTGCGAAAGCCTCCGGCAAGGACCGCTACGCGGTGTTGGCGGAGGTCGGGCGAATCGTGGCGTCGATGGGTCTAGGGAACC
>JAICIW010000365.1 GCA_025928735.1 Rhodanobacteraceae bacterium
ATGCCGCGATCATGGATGATCGCAAAGATATAGCCCTGCCGGATTTTTGCTCGCTGGCCTCGGTGTTCACGCTGGTCGTGGTGGCGGAGCTGGTGGTGGTGATCGACGCGCTGGCGCCCGATGCCCGGATGGACTGGCGCGGATTTTCGACGGCGACGGTGTTCGTCGTGTGGCTGGCGTTGCTCGCGTCCTTGTTGTTGTGCCGCCTGACGCCGCTGCTGCTGCGCTGGCCGCGCGCGGTCGCCTGGACGCTGGCATGGTGCGCGCTGGTCGCGCTGGTTGCCGCGGCGAGCGCGATGATTGCATGGCTGGATCGCGCGCTGGCCACCCACCTGACGCCGGCCTCGGGCTGGCGTTTCGTCATCGGCAACACGGTGCTGGCGGCGCTGCTGGGCGCCGCGTTGCTGCGTTATTTCTACGTGCTGGCAGCGTGGCGCGCCCGGCTGGCCGCGGTCGCGCGTGCGCAGTTCGACGCCTTGCAGGCGCGCATCCGCCCGCACTTCCTGTACAACAGCATGAACACGGTCGCGGCGCTGGTGCGGGTCGATCCCGATGCCGCCGAGCGCACCGTCGAAGACTTGTCCGAATTATTCCGCGCGTCGCTGGGCGCATCCGACAAGCCGAGTACGCTGGGCGCGGAACTCGCGCTGATCGACCGCTATCTCGCCATCGAACAATTGCGCCTCGGCGAGCGACTGAAGGTGCAACGCGAGCTTGCCGATTTGCCTGCCGATCTGGAAATGCCGGCATTGTTGCTGCAGCCGTTGGTCGAGAACGCGGTCTACCACGGCATCCAGCCGCGCCGCGAGGGTGGCACGCTGCGGATCGCGGGCCATCGCGTCGACGGCGGCGTCGAAATCGAGATCTCGAATCCTTTGCCCGACACCGCGTCCGCACCGCGCAGCGGGCACGGTCTCGACAACGTGCGTCGCCGCATCGCCTTTCATTTCGGAGAACGCGGCGGCGTGCAGGTGCGCAGCGAGGATGGGGTGTTCCGAGTCAACGTGAGATTGCCGGATGCGCCGTCCGCTTGAATCGAAACGTAGTCGCCATGCCTGAAAAGGACTTGGAAATGTTTCGCGAATATCGACTGCAGCCGGTCATCGGATCATGCGGATAGTCATCGTCGACGACGAACCCCTTGCGCGCGCGCGCCTCGCCGCGTTGCTGCGCGACTGCGACGGTGCGGAAGTCATCGCGAGCGTCGGTGATGGTGACGCTGCGCTGACGGCCTGCGCGCAGCTGCGTCCCGACCTGCTGTTGCTGGACATCGCGATGCCGGGACTCGACGGCATCGGGGTGGCGCGTCGGCTTGCGACCCTGCCCGATCCGCCGCAACTGGTGTTCTGCACGGCCTACGAGCAGCACGCGTTGCAGGCGTACGAATTGCGCGCGGCCGATTATCTTTTGAAACCGGTGCGCAGCGAGCGCCTGCGCGAAGCCCTGGCCCGCGCCGAGGCGCTGCGGCGTCGCGCGTCGGCGTCGGCGCCGACGCTGCTGGCGCAAGTGCACGGTGCCCCGGTGCGGATTCCGCTGGCGGACGTGTTGTACCTGACTGCCGACGACAAATACGTCACCGTCCATCGCGGTGTCGGCGACGTGTTGATCGAGCAGTCGCTCAAGGCCATCGAGGAAGCGATGGCCGAACGCTTCGTGCGCGTGCACCGCGCCTGCCTGATTCCGGTGGAACGCCTGCTGGGCCTGCGCCGCGAAGCGGATGGCACCGTGCGTGCGCTGATCGCGGGCAGCGATGCCGCGCCGGAAGTCAGCAGGCGCAATCTCGCGGCGGTGCGCAAGCTCCTGCGCGGTTGAGCGCCATTCCGGCTGGGGGGATGATGCCAAGTCAGGCGATCCAGCCCGCCAGCACAATCAGCGCGACCACGGCAAGCCAGACAATCAACACACGCAACATCAGGGCACGTGCGTCCGCGAGTTCGGCGATCGGATCGTGCGTGTCGAGTGTCAAGCCGTCACCCGCCTCGATGTCCGCATTCACGCTCGAGCGTGCCACCGCGCCCAGGAAGCCCGGATCGAGTTCCCACATCGAGCTGCTGGGCTGCGCGTGCCATGTGCGCCACGCGCTGATCACCGCATCGAAATTCGAAACCATCGCCATCGCCAGCGTCATCAGGTGCGCCGGAATCCAGTCCAGTGCCAGCGCGAAGCGGCGTGCGGCATGGCGGGTGCGCGGATCGACGCGTTCGGGATCGCTGTCGGCCGTGACCCACGCCAATCGGTAACCCAGTGCGCCGGCCGGTCCCAACAGGAAAAACCAGAACAGCACGCCGAAGCGGCGGCGCAACGATGCGGTCACCGCAGCCTCGACCAGTTCGGCGGCGGTGAACGCGCGCGGCGCACCGTCGGGCAGGCTGCGCAGGTTGGCCGCGGCGGCGACGCGCGCAACCGGATCGTTTTCCTTCAGCACCGCCTCGAAATCGCTTTCGAGTTCACGCGGGCCGAACGTGTAGAACAGGATCAGCACCGCGAACGCCAGCGCCGCCAGCGCGAAGATCCAGTACTGGATGAAGTGTGCAATCAGCGCGCACGCGATTACCGGCAGCACCATC
>JAICIW010000396.1 GCA_025928735.1 Rhodanobacteraceae bacterium
AAGCTGTGGTTGTAGATGTGGATGCTGGTAAGGCCGGCCATGGGCCATTTCGAAGCGTTCGCATTGGTCGGTGATGCATCGGCATCGACGAAGTACGGTGCGACATGGTCGGCGGGCAAATGATCGGCGGCGGCGATTGCGGCGACATCCCGCGAATACCACAGGTTCTTGTTCGGCTGGTTGTGGCGCAGGAAGCCGCCGCGCGGTTCGGTGCGGCGCAGCAGTCCCGACAAGGTCACCTCGCCGTTTGGCGGTGCAATCTTCGCGGAGGCGGGCATCCCGGAAGATTCGGGCGGCACATAACCGCGATTGACCAGCACGATGAAGTCCCGACCCGTGCGCAGCGGCGCCATCGCCCAGTAGCCGTAGCCTTGCGAGCTCGATCCATGCACAAGTGTCTGGCCGCCGATGAAGCGGCCGCGCAATTTCACGTGCAGATATTGAAGGTGACCATCGGCGATGCGCGGCCATTCGGCGGGACCGGGCGTGTCCACCGGCGGCGCATGCACGCGGGTGGCGATGTCATGCGCGATTTTCAGCTTCAGGTGGTAGCGACGCACCTGCCAGTTACCGAGCAGGATCAAGCCGACGAACACCACCGCCAGCACTGTCATCCCGAGGATGAACTTGATGGTTCCTGCGCGTTGCTTTGGCGGTGTCGTGTGAATGTTTGAAGAAGCTCTCATCTCGTTCGCCGCTCCTGGGTCACCACAGCGTTGGGCTTCGCTGCGCTCAGCACCAACCTACAACGGCACGCCGACCTCGTTGCGGCCCGGTCCGTAGGTTGGACTGATCCCGGAGCTGTTCCGGGAGAAGCCCAACGGCGTCGAATCGGCGGTGTGCGGGAACAGCCGTACCCCCCGTTGGGCTTCGCTGCGCTCAGCACCAACCTACAGAGCTCGCCGCGCGCTGATGCGGCATACGAATGCGGTTTACTGCGGCGGCTGGTTGCCGGTCGGCCGGTGGCTGATCGGATGCTGCTGTTGGTACTGCGGCGACATCGGCATCATGTTCGCGTTTTCGTTGTACATGACCCAGATGGACGCGCCGAGCACGATGATCACCAGCACGGCAGTGAAGATGAAGGCCATCATGTTCCAGCCCGCTTCCGAACGCGTGTCGAGGTGCAGGAAGTACACGATGTGCACGAAGATCTGCACGATCGCCAGCGCCAGGATGATCAGGATCAGCAACTGCTTGTTGGCGATGACGTTGCCCATCACCAGCCAGAACGGGATGACGGTCAGGATCGCGGCCAGCACGAAGCCGGTGAGATAGCCGCGCAGGCTGCCCTGATGTTCGTGCATGGGATCGTCGTGCATGGCGTCGCGGCCGTGGGACGGGATGTTGCCGGGCGGCATCGCGTGGCCAGATGAAGTCGGCTGGTTCATCGCAGCACTCCCACCAGATAGACGTAGCTGAAAACCCCGACCCACACCAGATCGAGGAAATGCCAGAACATGCTGAGGCAACGCAGGCGGCGCACGTTGTCGGTGTTGAGTCCGAACTTCACGGTCTGCACCATCAGCACGATCAGCCACAGGATGCCGAGCGTCACGTGCAGGCCGTGCGTGGCGACCAGCGTGAAGAACGACGACAGGAATGCGCTGCGCCCGGGTCCCGCGCCGTCGGCGATCATCACCAGGAATTCGCGCACCTCGAGCGAGACGAATACTGCGGCCAGCAAGCCGGCGACCGCCAGCCAGCCGAGCATCGCGCCTTTCCGCTGGCGCGCCATCTCCAGCATCGCGAAGCCGAACACCACCGACGACACCAGCAGCAGCGCGGTGTTCACCGCGAGGCCGGGCAGGTCGAGCACATCGGCGCCGGTCGGGCCACCCGCGTATTCGGTGCCGAGCACCGCGTAACAGGCGAACAGCGACGCGAAGATGAAGCAGTCGCTCATCAGGTAGATCCAGAACCCCAGCAGGGTTCCGTTGCGCGGCGGCGCTTCCGTCAGGCTGTAGTAGTCGGACGGCGCCGGCGGCGCGGTGTCGATGGCGGTGGTGTTCATGCGCTCGCGCCTTGTGCTGCCGCCTGGTTGCTGGCGGATTCGAAGCGACTCACTTCTTCGGCGGGAATGTGGTGGTGCTGGTGATAATTGAAGCTGTGGGCGATGCTCACGA
>JAICIW010000100.1 GCA_025928735.1 Rhodanobacteraceae bacterium
CGCCGGCGCGGCCGAGGCGTTTCGCATCGCGGCCCGCTTCGGCGCAGGATTTCGCCTGCGGATGACGGCGGCAATCCAGCCTGGCGAAACGGTCACCACGTCGGTGGGAGCGGGACTGACCGGGGTCGAACCCTTGCCGGAGCGGATCGAGTCCGGTGCGCTGCTGGTCGTGTGCGGAGTGGCTGGTGATGCCGCCGCCCACGATTCGCGGGGAACGCGTGCGATCACAGCCTGGTTGCGGCGGCTGACCCCGCTGCCGCGCCTTGCCTGCGTGTGTTCGGGTGCACTGATCGCCGCACGCGCCGGCCTGCTGGAAGGCCGGCGCTGCACCACCCACCACACGCTGGTTGCGGCGTTGCGCGAAATCGCGCCGCGTGCCGATGTCCTGGACAGTCGCGTGTTCGTGGAGGACGGAAGCATTTGCACGAGTGCCGGCATTACCGCCGGCATCGACCTGGCATTGCACCTGATCGCGGAGATGGCGTCGCCGCGGCTTTCGGTCGAAGTCGCACGCGAGATGGTCGTGTACTTGCGCCGCGCGCCCGACGATCCCGCGTTGTCGCCCTGGCTCGAAGGTCGCAATCACATGGATGCGCGCGTCCACCAAGTGCAGGATGCCTTGGCACGCGCACCGCAGCGCGACTGGACGCTGGCGCAGCTGGCCGGGCTTGGCCACATGAGCGTACGGACATTGACGCGACGCTTTCGCGACTCGGCGGGCATGTCGGTGCACGACTACCATGCGCGCCTGCGTGTGGCATTGGCGCGGCAGGCGCTGGCGAACGGCAATAGCGTCGAAGCCGCCGCGGAGAGCGCAGGCATCGGATCGGCACGGCAATTGCGACGATTGTGGAAGACCCATGCCGATGCCACGCCCGGCGCGCATCGACGCTTGCAGGAAAGTGTGTCCGCGACAGGCGACGCGTGATTGCGAGGCCCAGAACCATCGCACTTTGATCGCGGGCATTAGCCGCGTCTACCTCACGGTGGGGCCGACCGGATTGCCGTTTCCAGTCGTTCCCGTCGTCGTGAAAAAGAATGAATCCAGGGGGACCCCTGTACGCATCCAATCGTTGAATCACCTGTTGCAGGCGAGCTGATCCGGCCTGCCGGAATGAAACGGCAATCCATCCACCCCATCTGGTCACACCCCTGGAGCAAAGCCATGGATCCTTCCATTTTCATCCCTCTCGTGCTGGTCCTCGGCCCGACGCTCATCATGCTGATCTTCTTCCGCTATCGCTACCTGCAGGCGCAGGCACGTTACGCGACGCTGGTGCAGCTGGCCGAGAAAGGCGTGGAACTGGCGCCGCACATGCTGTCGGAACCGCGGGTCGGCTACTCCGAACGGCGGCGCGCACTGGTGCTGATCGGCGCAGGTTTGGGGCTGATGGTGATGTTCATCGCGTTGCCGGGCCACTTCGACAATGGCCTCGGCGTGGGCAGCTTGTGGGGGCTCGGCCTTTTGCCATTGATGATCGGACTGGGTTATCTCGCCAGTTGGTGGCTGAACCGGCGCGGTGGGCTGGGTGGCTGACAGCGCGGCCGAGGCGCGCGTCGACCGCGCGTTGGTGGCGCGGGTTTTATTGGGCGACGATCGCACCGCGTTCGAACAGTTGCTGCGCCGGCACCAAGGCATGGTGCGCGCACAGCTGCGTCGCTTGTTGCATGGCGATGTCGCCACCGCCGATGATCTGGCGCAGGAAACGTTCCTGCTGGCGTGGCGAAAGCTGGATCAGTTTCGCGGTGAAGCGCGATTTTCCACCTGGCTTTATCGCGTCGCCTATTCGTGCTTCCTGCAGGCGAACCGGAAGATACCGCCGCCTGTCGGTGGTGCGGACGAAGGCGAGGCAGAACGATTGCCGGCCCCAGAAGAGGCGACGGACCTGCAACTGGATTTCGAGCGTGCCATGCGGCGCTTGTCGAAGGCCGAGCAGACGGTGCTGCTGCATTGCGTGCAGATGGGGCTGAGCCACGAGGAAGCCGCTTACGTGCTGGCGATGCCGCTCGGGACGGTGAAGACGCATGCGACGCGTGGCAAGGCGAAGTTGAAGACATCGTTGGCGGTTTGGCACGAAGCCGCCCGCGTGGAGGAGGCATCATGAATCCATCAGATGACGAATTGATCGACGCGCTGTTGCGCTCGCAGTTCGATGGGCCTGTGCTTGACGAAGGCTTCAGCCGGCGGGTGATGCAGCGGTTGCCGCAACATCGCCGTCGTGTCGCGTGGCCGGTGTGGGGCGGCGCTCTGGCCGGCGCGGCGGCGTGCTGGCTGGCGCTGTTGTCCTCGCCATTGCTGCAGACCGGTTGGCGCGAGTGGGTGAGCGGCGAGTGGTCCGCACCGGCCATCACCGTGCTGTTGGCGATGATTGGCATGGCCTTGCTCGCCTTGATATGGGGCGTTGCGGAGGCGGATCATCGTTGAGGCGGCACGGCGGCGCAGTAGAACGTGGCGATGCCATCGAATTTTTTCATCATCCCGGCGAAAGCCGGGACCCAGTGACTTTCAGGATGTGAAAATCAAAGTCACTGGGTTCCGGGTTCCGCCGCGGTGAAGCTGCGGCGGCCCCGGAATGACGGCGATGGGATTTATGCTCCCGAGTCCTGAGTCCTGAGTCCTGAGTCCCGAGTCCCGAGCTTTCTCACACTTCCAATGACGCCAAGTCGCCTTTTTCTTCCAACCAGTTGCGACGATCGGATGCGCGCTTCTTGGCCAGCAGCATGTCCATCAATTTCGCCGTCGCTTCGCCGTCGTCGACGGTCAGTTGCACCAGCCGCCGCGTATCGGGATGGATGGTCGATTCGCGCAACTGCGAAGGATTCATTTCGCCGAGGCCTTTGAATCGAGTGACGGACAAGGCGCCCTTGATCTTCTCGCGCTCGATGCGTTTCAACAGCGCGTCGCGTTCGGATTCGTCGAGGCAATAGAACACCTGCTTGCCCACGTCCACCCGGAACAGCGGCGGCATCGCGACGCACACGTGGCCTTCGCGCACCAGCGCCGGGAAGTGCTTGAGGAACAGCGCCGACAACAGCGTCGCAATGTGCAGGCCATCCGAATCCGCGTCGGCGAGGATGATGACCTTGCCGTAACGCAGCCCGGAAAGGTCATCCCTGCCGGGATCGCAACCGATCGCGACCGCAAGATTGTGCACTTCCTCCGAAGCCAGCACCGCGCCCGATTCGACTTCCCAAGTGTTGAGGATCTTGCCGCGCAACGGCAGGATCGCCTGGTAGTCCTTGTCGCGCGCCTGCTTGGCGGAGCCGCCCGCCGAATCGCCCTCGACCAGGAACAGTTCGGTGCGATCGGGATCGCTCGATGCGCAATCGGCGAGCTTGCCGGGCAGCGCAGGGCCTTGCGTGATCTTCTTGCGGACGACTTGTTTCGCCGCCTTCATGCGAGCCGTGGCGTGTTCGATCGCAAGCTGCGCGATGGCTTCGCCCGCGGAAACGTTCTGGTTGAGCCACAACGAGAACGCGTCGTGGATCGCGCCTTCGGTGGAGCTGGCGGCGTCGCGGGAGGACAAACGCTCCTTGGTTTGCCCGGCGAACTGCGGGTCGCGCATCTTCACCGACAACACGAACGCCACGCGCTCCCACACATCTTCCGGCGCAAGCTTCACGCCGCGCGGAAGGAGATTGCGGAGGTCGCAGAACTCGCGTAACGCATTGGTCAAACCCGAGCGCAGGCCGTTGACGTGCGTGCCACCCTGGATGGTCGGGATCAGGTTGACGTAACTTTCCTGCACCAGTTCGCCGTCCGGTATCCACGCGAGCGCGGCATCGACGCCGCCGTCCTCGCGCTGCGCATGGTGCATGAACAGGTCGGACGGCAGGCATGGCGCGTCGCCCAGTTCGGATTTCAGGTATTCGGCCAGACCGTCCTCGTAGCGCCATTCCTCGCGTTCGCCGCTGGCTTCATCCAGCAGCGTCATCGTCAATCCGGCGCACAACACCGCTTTCGCGCGCAACAGGTGCTTCAGTTTCGGCAGCGAAATTTTCGGCGAATCGAAATACTTGGGATCGGGCAGGAAACGCAGGGTGGTGCCGGTGCGGCGCTTGGGGACGTCGCCCAAGGTTTCCAGTTTGCCGACCGCCTCGCCGTCCTTGAAGCGCATCCGGTATTCGGTGCCTTCGCGGCGGATCAGGACTTCGAGGAATGATGACAACGCGTTCACCACCGAAACGCCCACACCGTGCAGGCCGCCGGAGAACGTGTAATTGCGATCGGAGAATTTCGCGCCAGCGTGCAGCCGGGTCAGGATCAGTTCCACACCTGACACGCCTTCCTCGGGATGAATGTCGACCGGCATGCCGCGGCCGTCGTCGATCACCGTGACCGAGCCGTCCTTGTGGACACTGACGTCGATCTGCCTGGCGTGACCGGCGAGGGCCTCGTCCACCGAGTTGTCGACGACTTCCTGGACCAAGTGGTTGGGCCGCGTGGTATCGGTGTACATGCCCGGCCGGCGGCGTACCGGTTCGAGGCCTGACAGCACTTCGATGTCGGCGGCGTTGTAACGTGTTGAAGCGGCCATGCGGCGGGTCCAATGAACGCGAACGATGCAGCCGATCAGGATGACGAACCGGGGCGCGACGGTCAATCCTTGCTTTGGCTGAATTGCAAGATGGCGGCACAAAAATTTCGGTGCGGCGTTCAGCGTCCAGACGGCTGATCAGGCGGAATATCCGCGCGCCGGGCCATCGTGACCCGTGCATTTCCAGGAGACCATTGCAATGCGCAAGCTGATCCTCGCCGCCCTCGTCGCGGCCGCGTTCTCGATTCCGGCGTTTGCCGCCCAGACCACCCCGGCCAGCTCCGCTGCGGCAGCCGCTCCGGCTGCCAAGGCTGCACCGGCTGCCAAGGCCGAGCATCACGCCATGAAGCATCACGCCATGAAGCACCATCACGCCAAGAAGGCCAAGTCCGCGGCGCCTGCGACGAGCAGCAAGTAATCCAAAGCTCGCAAGGCTTTGGCTGCTGAATTGAACGCCCCGGCTCGTCCGGGGCGTTTTTTTTCAGGAGTGCCGCCACTCTCGACAAGGCCTCTCACGCGGCGCCTTGTGCGATGCATCGGCCGGCCGTAAAGTGTGATGTGGTTCACGCCGGGAGGCGTTCGCCAGACTTGGAGGATCAAGAGTTGTTGGTGGCCGTCCTGAAGGGGGATTTGTGCTTCGCCTTGTCATTCCATCCTGGGCCTGCCCTGCGAGGCGCGAGTGCATTCGTGCTGTTCGCCCGGCCCCGCAAACCCCTGCTGCCGCCGACCTGGCGCTTTGCCGACGACGCTTTCTGGCGCGACCCACAGCGCGTTCCGAAGCGTTGCGTGACGTTTGAATCGGCACGCCCGTTCCCGAACTGGAAACCGAATGACTGCACCCCAGGTGATATCGCTGCGCCGTGTCCTGATCGTCGAGGATGACGCCCCGGGCCAGCGACGTCTCTGCGGGTTGCTCGGGACCATCGTGGGCGAGGGGCTCGTGACCGCCATCGCGGCTAGCGTGGCCGATGCACGGTCCGCGGCGAATGCAGGCACGTTCGACATTGCGTTGGTGGATATCGGCCTGCCCGATGGCAATGGCGTCGATCTGATTGCGTGGTTGCAGGCGCGGCATCCACAGATGGCCTGTCTGGTGATCACCGCGTGGGGCGATGGCGACACGGTGTTGGCGGCGCTGCGCGCGGGTGCGGTCGGGTATCTGCTGAAGGATCGCGATGATGCGGAACTGTCGCACGCGCTGCAGAACATCCAGCGTGGCGGGGCGCCCATCGATCCATTCGTCGCGCGCCGCATCCTCTCGATGTTGCCGGGCGCGGTGCCGGTGACGAAACCCGAGGTGGCGAGCGACCTGTTGTCCGGGCGCGAACGCCAGATTCTCGGCCTGGTCGCGCACGGCCACAACAATCGCCAGATCGCGGAGCTCACCGGACTGTCGCGTTTCACCATCGAGGATTACACCAAGCGGATTTACCGCAAGCTCGCGGTGGGTTCGCGCGCGGCCGCGGTGTTCGAAGCGCATGCGCGGGGCTTGCTGCGGTGAGGGCATTCCCGCGCGCACATCGTGTCGCGTGGCTATTGTTGCTGCTCCTGATCTGCGCTGGCGCTGCTGCGCGTACCGCCACCGCACCTGTGCTCACGCTGCGGACGGCGGAGGCCGTTGCGTCGGATTGGAACACAGTCACGCCACCCGAGACCGGCTGGGTTTCGGTCAAGCTGCCGGACGACTGGTCGCACCGCTGGCCGCGGCACGATGGCGTGGTGTGGTATCGGTTCACATGGCAGCAGGCGCAGGCAAGCCAGCCGGTCGGGCTGCTGCTCAACCAGGTCACGCTCGCCGATGCGGTCTATGTCAACGGAAGTCTGATCCACCGCGACCCCCGCCTGGTCGAACCGCTGTCCCGCAGCTGGATCAAGCCGCAATATTTCGTGGTCGATGCACCGACCCTGCGCGTCGGGACCAATACCTTGCTGGTGCGCGTGTCGGGTCTCGCCAACTACCAGCCCGGACTCGGCGTCATCAGCGTGGGTACTCCGCGCGCGGTGTACGCGGAGTATCACGCGGGGTGGCTGATCCGCTACCAGCTGCGCCTCTACAACCAGGCGTTTTTCCTGGCCATGGGCGTCGTGTTCCTGGTGTTGTGGCTGTTTCGCCGCCGCGATACGTTGTACGGCTGGTTCGCCGCCAGCACCTTGTTGACCGGCGCGTGGGACTGGAACAACGTCGCGCCCAGTACTTGGCCGTTCACCAGCACCGATGCGTTCCAGTCCTGGAACATGGTGTTCTACGTGGCCGGTACCGTGGCGCTCGCGGTCTTTCTGCTGCGGTTTTGCGGCAAACGCTGGCCGCGCATCGAAGCCGTGTTGTGGACGTACACCGGCGCGATTGCGCTGTGCGCCGCGTTCGCACCGCATCTGCTGGGGGTGTGGCGGTTCCAACTCGCGCCCATCGACATCGCGCTGTATTTCGCGGTGCCGGTGGCATTCATCGGATACGCGCTGCGCAAGCGGCAGCCCGAGATGCTGATTCTGGCACTGTGTCTGGCGCTGCCGCTGCTGGCGATCGTGCACGACGTGCTGCGGTTCTTCGAGGTGATCCGTGATCGCGCCTACATCGCCTCGATCACTGCACCGTTCACTCTGATTGGCATGAGCGTGGTGCTGGCGCATCGCTTCGCCGCCGCGATGCGGCAGATCGAGGATTTCAATTATCAGTTGCGCGCTCGCGTCGACAGCGCCACCGCGCGACTGTCGGAAACGCTCGGACGCGAACATGCGCTGGCGCTGGCGAATGCGCAGATTGGCGCGCGCCTCGATCTGGTGCGCGACCTGCACGACGGCTTCGGCGGCAGCCTGGTGTCGGCCATCGCGGCACTGGAACATGGTCCGGTAGGCGTGAATCCCGATGCACACGCCGTCGA
>JAICIW010000191.1 GCA_025928735.1 Rhodanobacteraceae bacterium
AGGAAGGCCAGAATCATCCCTTCATCGCGCGCTTCCGCGAACGCGCGCAATTCGACGGCGCGCGCATTACCACCATCGACGGCCTGCGTGCGGATTGGTTCGACGGCTGGGGCCTGGTGCGCGCGTCCAATACCACGCCCGTGCTGGTGTTGCGCTTCGACGCCGACAACGCCACCGCGCTGAAGCGCATCCAGGACGCGTTCCGCGCGCAGATCCTTGCGTGCGACAGCTCGCTCACGCTGCCGTTCTGACGCGTGGCACGGTGTTTTTGCTCTTGTTCGTCATTCCGGCGCAAGCCGGAACCCAGCGACTTTGCCGTGTTTGTAATTTTCCACACCATTCCAATGCGCCATTGCCGTTTCGTTGGCAGGCAGCCTTCGGCCGTCCGGTAGGGCGGGTGACAACCCGCCTTTCGTGCGGCGGGATTGTCCGCACATCCCTGATACTCACCCTCGCTACGCTCGGCCGGCCTGCGGCCGTCCAAATTAGTTCCGGACGGATTTGTCGCTGCGCTATTCCCGTCCTGCGAGATCTTGCTTCTCATTCCGGCCAGCGCCGGAATGACGAACAAAAAGCAAAAGACGCGCGCCGTCCTTGGCACACGTCCTTCCGGCACAATCCGTGCCGATCGTCAGCTCAACTGCGTTCGTCCGCGGTCTTGTCGCGTGCAGCGCGGAACTCCGAATCCCTGGACCAGTTCGGCCACTCGCGCGAGTTGGCGAGTTGCGTGCCGAGGTCGTAGAGCGCCGGCAGGTCGTGTGCCATGCCGGCGAACGTCCAACTGGCCTGCCATTCGTCGGACGGTTGGTGGTAATGCTTGATGCCGTATTCGCGATCTTGCGCTTCGCCGGCTTGCTTGCCACCGGCCACCAGATCCTCGCCTGACCCGAACGACAGCGCAGGCACGCCGCGCTTGGCGAACGAGAAGTGGTCGGAGCGGAAGAAGTAGCCTGCTTCCGGGTGGCTGTCGGGCGTGAAACTCAAATCGTGCCGCTTGGCGACCGCGATCAGATCATCCAGCAGGCCGAGCTTGGCGCTGCCGGAAATCGAGAAGTCGCGTGCGACGCCACCGGGGCTCAAGGCGTCGGTGTTGATGTTGGCGACAGTCTTGCCCAGCGGATAAAGCGGATGGCTGGCGTAGTACTCGGAACCCAAGAGGCCCTTTTCCTCGGCGGTCACGGCGAGGAACGCCACGCTGCGCTCGGGTTGCGGCGCGTGCGCAAAGGCGCGGCCCATTTCGATCAGCGCGGCGATGCCGGTGGCGTTGTCGACGGCGCCGTTGTAGATGCGATCGCCCGTGTCGTCGGGCGCGCCGATGCCGAGGTGGTCCCAATGCGCGCTGTAGATGATGGTTTCGTCGGGATGCTTGCTGCCGGTGACGCGGCCAACCACGTTGTGCGAGGTGATCTTGTCGACCGCGACGTCGTAGTGCGCCGAAAAGGTTTCGCCCTTCAGCACCACCGGCTTGAAGTCACGCGTTTGTGCTTGTTTCTTCAGCGCTTCGAAATCCTCGCCTGCGCGCTTGAACAGCGACACCGCGAGGTCGCGCTGGATCCAGCCTTCCACTTTCGGGTGCGCCGCAGCAGGATCGTCACGCACGATGTCGAATTGCGCGTTGGTGTTGGAGTTGCGCACCGTCGGCCAGCCATAGGATGCCGGCTTGGTTTCGTGCACGATCAAAAGACCGAGCGCACCGCGACGCGCGGCTTCCTCGTACTTGTAGGTCCAGCGGCCGTAATAGGTCATGGCCTTGCCGCCGAAATCGCCCTTGCCGGTTTCGTAGTCGGGGTCGTTGACCAGCGCCACCGCGATCTTGCCCTTCAAGTCCACGCCCTTGAAGTCGTCCCAGTTGCGCTCGGGCGCAGTCACGCCGTAGCCGACGAACACCAGCGGCGCGTGTTCGATATCGACGCGCTTGGAGCCGTCCTGCGCGGCGCGCAATGCAATCTCCGTGCCTTGGGTGAGTTTCTGCGGCTTGCCGTCAATATCGATCTCGATGGCCGGCGTGCCGCTGATCTGGAAGCGCGCCAGCGGCACGTCCTGGGTCCAGCTGCGCTTGCCGTCGACGAGGTCGCCACCGGGTTCGAGGCCCGCCGCCTTCATCTGCGCGACCACATAATCGATGGTCCTGGTTTCACCCGCGGTGGCCGGGCCGCGTCCTTCGAACGCATCCGATGACAAGGTTTTCACTTCGTCGGACAGGCGCGTGGCGTCGAAGGTGGGGGTGTAGGCGGTCCTGGCGGGTTCCGCGCCAGCGTGGGTGTCGGGATTCTTGTTGTCGGCGCAGGCGGAGACGGACAAGGTCAGCGCGAGTGCCGGGATCATCAGCCATTTCACGAAGGGGTACTCCTGCGGGGATGAGTGATGCGCCGGAACATCGTCGTTCCGGCGGCATGGTCGGTCATTGATGCGCAAAGCGTCGCCTTTGCGCAAGGGACTTTCGTCATGCCGCTGCATCCCGCCAGCGTTATGCTGCGCGCAATCCAATGTGAGCCACGACGATGCGACCCTTGTTGTTGATCCAGACCGGCGAAGCGCCGGACCCTGTCCGCGCGCAATTCGGCGGCTTCGCCGATTGGTTTCGCGCGGCGATGCGCCTGCAGCCGGCGCAGACGCGGGTGGTGCGGGTCGACGAAGGCGAAGCCCTGCCGCGTCCCGATGGCGTGCCCGGCGCCGTGATCACTGGTTCCGCCGCGATGGTGACCGAGCGCACGGATTGGAGCGAACGCACCGCCGACTGGCTTCGCGCCGCGATGGATGCGCAAACGCCGCTGTTCGGTGTGTGCTACGGCCATCAATTGATGACGTACGCGTTGGGCGGCGAGGTCGGCTGGTTGCCGGGCGGCCGCGAGATGGGTACGCAGATGATGACGCGCGATGAGCACTTGAGTGCTGACTGGCCAAAGAAATTGCCGATTTCATTCTCCGCGCACACTACCCATCGGCAAGCGGTGCTTGCGCCGCCGCCCGGTGTCGAAATTCTTGCCCGGTCCGAGCGCGACCCGCACCAGTTGCTGCGCTACGCGCCCCATGCAATATCGACGCAGTTCCATCCGGAGTTCACGGCGGCGTGCATGCGCGCCTACATCGACGCGCGCGCGGATGCGCTGCGGGAAGAGGGCACTGATCCCGATGCCCTGCGCGCCGGCGTGCGCGAAACGGAAGCCGCGCGCGCCTTGCTCGAAGGCTTTGCGCATGCCGCCTTGGATGCTCCAGTCCGTTCTGGAGTTCGGGCGATCAAATAACCTCGACGCGCGAAGCGCTGCCGAATGCCGCGATCACGGATGATCGTATTCAATAACTTCGCTGGCGCAGCCGTCGCTCCACCGCGCCGCGCGAAATCACCGCGAACAGGATCCCGAAGCCGAAGCCGGCCAAGTGCGCCCACCACACCACGGTGCCGAAACCCGGGCCCGCCCAAGTGAACAGCAGTTGCAGCAGCACCCACATGCCGATGAGCAGTGCGGCCGGCACGCGGATGAACTGCAGGTACAAGCCCAGCGGCAACACCAACCCCAGGTGCGCGCGCGGGAACAGCGCGAGATACGCGCCAAGCATGGCCGACACCGCGCCGCTGCAACCGATGATCGGCCGCAACTGGCTTGACAGCGTCCACGCGCCGACCAGGTTGGCGAACGCGCCGCCGATCAGGAACAGCGCGAGGAACCGACGCGACCCAAGCGCGCGCTCGGCGGGCAGCCCGAAGATCACCAGGAACAGCATGTTGCCGAGCAGGTGCATCCAGTCGGCGTGCATGAACAGCGACGTCAGCGGGCGCAGCCATGACCAGCCTTCCAGCACCTTGCCATGCTGGAACAGGTGCGCGGGCACGGTGCCCCAATTGCCCAGCACCGCATAGCGCGTCGCGGGCGCCGACAGCATCAGCCACAGGTAGCACGCGACGCACGTCACCACCAGCGCGGGCGTGACCCAGCGCAGATGTGCATGACGGCGGCTGGGGACGTCGACGAACATCGGCATACCTTAGCGCGTCGCATTGCGACGACGACGTTCTGCGGCCCTAACAAAAACACCATTGTCCCATCACGACTGCGGTCGGGCGCAGGGGTATAGTGCGCCACGCATCGACTCTGCGGTCAGCGCGTCCCGCGATCCTGCCTCGCAGAAAGGAGTGCAGCCATGCCTGCCGGATCCAGCCGTTTGCGCACACCTCCATGGCAGGACCTTGCCGCGAGCCTCCGCGGGATAATGCTGCTGCCGGGTAATGCCGATTACGAAACGCGCCGTCGCGTCTGGAATGGCGCGATCGATCGGCGTCCACCCGCGATCGCCCGCTGCGCCGACGCCGATGACGTAAGCACCGCCGTCAAGTTCGCGGCGCGCGAGCATTTTCCCATGACGGTGCGCGGCGGGGGCCACAACGTAGCCGGACTGGCCGTGCGCGATGACGCGTTGATGCTCGACTTGGGTTTCCTGAATCGGGTTGACGTCGATCCGCAATCGCGGCTTGCACGCGTCGAAGGTGGCGCGTTGTGGCGCGACGTGGATGCGGCGACGCAGCCGCACGGCTTGGCCACCACCGGCGGTTTTGTTTCGACCACCGGCGTCGGCGGCTACACGCTGGGCGGCGGCGTCGGCTGGTTGATGCGGCGTTGCGGTCTGGCCATCGACAATCTGCTCGAAGCCGAAGTCGTGCTGGCCGATGGCCGCTCCATCGTCGCGAACGAAAGGCAGCACGCCGACCTGTTCTGGGGCTTGCGCGGCGGCGGCGGTGGATTGGGCGTGGTCACCCGCTTCAGTTGCCGGCTGCATCCGGTCGGCGAAATATATGCCGGCGTGGCGTTCCACCCGGTCGCGGCCGCGGCGGATCTGCTGCGCGCATTCGCCGCATTCACCCGCGAGGCGCCCGAAGCGTGCACGGCGATGCTGGTATTCACGACCGCGCCGCCGCTGCCGTTCCTTCCCGCCCAGGCGCACGGCAAGCGCGCCGCCGCGCTGGCCTTCTGCTGGAGCGGAGAACCCGCACTGGGTGCCGAGGCGATGCGGCCATTGAGTGATTTCGGCCGGCCGCTCGGCCGCCATGATGGCGTGATGCCGTATGCGGCGTGGCAGCAAGCCTTCGATACCGCGGCGCCGGCCGGGGATCATTACTATTGGACGACTTCGCAATTCGACGCGTTCGACGACGCCCTGATCGACGCGGTGGTTGCGCATGCGACCTCGCCTCCCGATTCGCTGTGCGAGGTGCATGTGCATCATCTGGGCG
>JAICIW010000009.1 GCA_025928735.1 Rhodanobacteraceae bacterium
GGCAGCCAACCCCGCCAACTCCCCCATGTGCGCGCGGTAATAGCGCAACTCGTCGATCGAATCGCGGATGTCGGAAAGCGCGGTGTGCGCGGAATCCTTGCTGAAGCCCTTCGCCACCACAGGCGCCCAACGCCGCGCGAGTTCCTTCAATGTCGAGACGTCGAGGTTGCGGTAATGGAAGAAGCGCTCCAGCGTCGGCATCTGCCGGTACAGGAAACGCCGGTCCTGGCAAATCGAATTGCCGCACATCGGTGACTTGCCGCATGGCACCCAGCGCTCGAGGAACGCGATGGTTGCGGCCTCGCCGTGCGCGTGGTCGGTGCCGGATTCGAGCACGCGCTCCCACAAGCCCGACTTGCTGTGCTGGTGCCGATTCCAGTCGTCCATCGCCAATAGCCGCGCCTCTTCGTGTCGGATTGCGAACTGCGGACCTTCGGCGAGAATCTGGAGGTTGCGATCGGTGACCACAGTGGCGATTTCAATGATCGAATCGGTGTCGGGGTTGAGTCCCGTCATTTCGAGATCGATCCAGATCAGATTGCCATCGACGCACTCGCTCATTGAATTCTCCTTCCCGCCAGTCTAGCAATATCCCGCGCGCTGGGCCGATTGCCTGCCACGCGTGCCTGCCGTAGGCTCGCCCGATGCCTACGCCGACGATGTTGTGGTACGACTACGAAACCACCGGCACCGACGTCGCGCGCGACCGCCCGGCGCAGTTCGCCGCGTTGCGTACCGACCTGGACCTGCACCCCATCGGCGATCCCGCCACGTTGTATTGCGCACCGGCGCCGGATGTCCTGCCGCATCCGGAGGCTTGCCTGATCACCGGAATTGCACCGCAGGACGCACTCCGCAACGGAATGATCGAAGCCGAATTCGCGGGCGCCGTGCACGAACTGCTGGCCGAACCCGGCACCTGCTCCACCGGCTACAACAGCATCCGCTTCGACGACGAAGTCAACCGCAACCTGTTCTATCGCAACTTCTTCGATCCCTACGAGCATTGCTGGAAAAACGGCAACGCGCGCTGGGACATCATGGACCTGGCGCGGGCCTGCCATGCATTGCGCCCGGACGGCATCGAATGGCCGCTTCGCGATGACGGCTCGCCTTCATTCAAGCTGGAACATCTCGCCCAAGCCAACCATCTGGAACAGGCGCGTGCGCACGACGCCACGTCCGACGTCATCGCGACGGTCGGGCTTGCGCGGCTACTTCGCGAACGCCAGCCACGGCTGTACGAGTGGTGCTTCGCGTTGCGCCACAAGCGCGCCGTGATCGCGAAGCTGGCCGGCGCGCTGGCGGCGCGGCAGCCACTGCTGCACGTCTCCCACAAATACGCCGCGCAGCGCGGCTGCATTGCGATGATCGTGCCGCTGGCGGAACACCCGACGCGCGAAGGCACCTTCATCGTCGCCGATCTGGATGTCGATCCCGATGCCTGGACCGACCTCGATCCCGACGACTTGATGGAGCGGATGTTCACTCCGCGCGCGGATCTTCCGGAAGACTTGCAGCGCCCGCCGATCAAGGAAGTGCACGCCAATCGTTCGCCGTTCGTCGCGCCCATCGAAACGCTGCACAACGTCGACACGCGGCGCATCGCGCTCGACCCCGACCGCTGCCTCGATCACCTGAAGAAAATCCGCGCCGCGGACGGCCTGGCCGAGCGCATCCGCCATGCTTTTGCTTCCCGCGCACCACGCCATCGGGAAGCCGAAGACCCGGAACTGATGCTGTACTCGGGGTTCGCGTCGGACGCAGACCGCAAGCGTCTCGACGGGGTGCGCGCCACCCCGCCGGAGCATCTGGCGACCTCCGGGTTCGCGTTCGCCGATCCGCGCTACGACGAACTGTTGTTTCGCTACCGCGCCCGCAATTGGCCCGGTTCGCTGGACGCCGAGGAGCAGGAGCGCTGGCGCGCGTTCGTACGCGACAAGCTGGGCCGCGAATCGGATGCGCGCACATTGACGCTGGCGCGATACTTCGCGACCATCGCGCGCTTGCGCGCCGAGATGCCGCCCGGCCCCCCACAGGCGCTGCTGGATCGCCTGCAGGCATGGGGCGAAATGGTTCGCACCGACTACGGAACCTGACATGCCGCACGCCTGTTTCTCGCCCGCAACGTTCAAATTCCTGCGTGCACTGCAGCGCCACAACAACCGCACCTGGTTCAAGGCGCACCAGGATGCTTACGAAGCCCACGTGCGCGGGCCGTACCTGCAATTGATCGCGGACTTGCAGGTACCGGTCGCTAAACTGAGTCGCCATTACCGTGCCGATCCGCGCAAGGTCGGCGGTTCGCTGTTCCGCATCCAGCGCGACACGCGCTTCTCCGGCGACAAGGCACCGTACAAGACTTGGGCCGGCGCGCGCATCTTCCACGAACGGCGGCGCGAAATCGCAGCGCCCTCGTTCTACCTGCACATAAAGCCCGGCGACTGTTTTGTCGGCGCGGGTCTGTGGCATCCGGAAAACCACACACTGCGCAATATCCGCAGCTTCATCGTCGACAATCCGGCCTCGTGGAAGCGCGCCGCGCACAGCCGCGCGTTCCGCGATCATTACGAATTCTGGGGTGATAGCTTGAGCCGCGTGCCGCAGGGATTTCCGGCCGACCATCCGTTGCTTGAAGACCTGAAGCGCAAAAGCTTCGCCGCCGGGGTGGGTTTCGATGACGCACTGGCCTGTTCGCCGAAGCTGTTCCCGTTCATCGTCGACCACTTCAAGCGACTGGCGCCGCTGGTCGATTACCTTTGCGCCGCGCAGAACCTGGAGTTCTGACGATGGCCGCGCGATCAACGCTTCACACCTTGCTGTTCGCGCTGGTGTGCATGTTCGCAGGCATCGCCGGTGCCGCCACACGCCAGCCGGTGCACGTGCTGTTCGTCGGCAACAGTCTGACTTACGTCGGCAATCTGCCGGCGGTGCTGGAAGCGCTCGCGGCGGACAACGGAAAGCCGCTGCAAGCCGACATGCTGGTGAAAGGCGGGGCAACGCTCACACAGTGGCTGGAATCTGGCACCGTGCAACGCGCGCTGCAGGCCCGTCATTACGACTACGTGGTGCTGCAGGAGCGCGGCAACGATTTCGCGTGCGGGTTCGGTCCGCAGGTGTGCAAGGCCTCGCGGCACGCGCTGCATGCACTCGCGAAGATCGTGCACGATCGCGGCGCGAGACCGGTCCTGATGGGTACCTATCAGGTCAGCGACGCCGCTTCGAAAGCACTCGTTGCCGCGGAATCAAAAGCGGCCCGCGCCGAGGACATGGCCTACCTGGCCGTATCGCCGCGCCTGAACATGGGTCGCGAACGCGCCCCTTACGACGATTGGTTCGCCAAGGCCGGCCATCCAGGACACGACTTGGTGCTGGTAGAAGCGGTGCTGTTGTACCAGCAACTGTATGGCGCTCCGCCGCAAGCCAAGGCGCTCGCGGTGCGCGCGCCGATGTTCGTGCCCGGCAGCAAGTTCGCGACACCGTCGCCCGTGTCGGAACCATTGTGGCCCGATATCGCGCTGGCAGGCGGCTACGATTATTCGCGTGACGAGATGACGCTCGCGATCCAGCTCGCGGGCGATCGCTGACACGCGGCTGTCGGGTGCGCTACGCCTCGGCGAACGGAAACGCCAGCACGTCGCGGATGTCGCGGGTGCCCAGCATGTACATCAGCAGGCGATCGACGCCCAACGCGACACCGGCGCAATCGGGCAACCGGTCCAGCACCGCCAGCAGGTTTTCGTCGATCGGCAACTCGCGCCGGCCGCGCGCACGGCGCCGCGCGTTGTCGTGCTCGAAACGCGCGCGCTGCTCGGCGGCATCGTTCAATTCGTGATAACCGTTGGCGAGTTCGTGTTGACCCAGATACAACTCGAAGCGTTCGGCAACCGGCGGGTGGCCCGGGCTGATGCGCGCCAGCGAGCATTGCGAGGCCGGAAAGTCGTATACGATGGTCAAGGCGTGATCCGGCAAAGCGGGTTGCAGGCAGTGCGTCACCAGCAGGTCAAGCCAGTCGTCGCGCGTCAGTCCTTCAGGGTCGATGCGGTACTCCGACAACGGCGCACGCAATGCGGTTTCATCCGCGGCGAAGGGATCCATTCCGAGGCCGCGGCGAAACCACTCGCGATAGCTGGCGGCGCTCACTTCCGCATCGCGTTCGACAAGTGCCAGCGCGGCGCGCACGAACTGCGCGCACTCCAGCATCAGCCGGCGATGATCGAAGCCGACGCGGTACCACTCCAGCATCGTGAACTCGGGATTGTGCGACGTCCCCGCTTCGCCATTACGGAACACGCGGCCGAGTTCGTAGCAATCAACGAAGCCATCGGCGAGCAGGCGCTTGAGCGGATATTCAGGCGACGTACGCAAGAACCTTTCACGCGCGCCCGCACCGATCGGCCCCGCAAACGTGGTCGAAAAACCATCGATATTGGGTTCCGTGTTTCCCGCCGCCGAGAGAATCGGGGTCTCGACTTCGACGACTTGGCGTTCCGCAAAAAAATCGCGGATCAGCGCGCCAAGACGCGCACGCATCCGCAGCGCCGTGTGGCGATTGCGCGCGTCAGCCGCCATGCGCTTTCAGGAAATCCAGCAGCTTCGCCTCGTCCCAGATTTCCACGCCAAGTTCCTGCGCCTTGTCGAGTTTGGAGCCGGCAGCTTCGCCCGCAACCACGAACGAGGTTTTCTTCGATACCGAGCCCGCGACTTTGGCGCCCAGCGCTTCCAGCTTGTCCTTGGCCTCGTCGCGGGTCAGCGACGAGAGGCTGCCAGTGAGCACTACAGCTTGCCCGGCGAGCGGACCTTCGGCCCGTCGTTGCGGCGCAGATTCCTTCCAGCGCACGCCAGCTTTTTTCAGCGCTGCAATGGCACCCCGGTTGCGCGGCTCGGCGAAGAACGCGGCAATGCGTCCGGCCATGATCGGGCCGACGTCGCTTACCTCGGTGAGTTGCGCTTCGCTGGCGTGCATCAACCCATCCATTACGCCGAAGTGCCGCGCCAGCGTCTTGGCTGTCGCTTCGCCCACGTCTGGAATCCCCAGCGCGTAGAGGAAACGTTCCAGTGTGGTGGTCTTGCTGGCTTCGATCGCGTCCACAAGATTCTCGGCCCAGCGCGTCGCGATCTTGCCGGCTCTGACGGTTTCCGGAACCACGCCATCACGCTCTTCGCCGCGGCGTTTCATCGCCACGAAATCATCCAGCGTCAACTTGTACAGGTCGGCAATCGAGTGCAGGTAATCGAACGCGATCAGGTCCTCGACGTAGCGCTCGCCCAAACCATCGATGTCCATCGCGCGGCGCGACGCGAAATGCACGATAGCTTCCTTGCGTTGCGCGGCGCACACCAGCCCGCCCGTGCAACGCGCCACCACCTCGCCGTCTTCCCGCACGATCGCCGATCCGCATACCGGGCAATGCTTCGGCATGTGCCATGGCTTGGCGCCGGCCGGGCGGCGCTCGAGGTTCACCCGCACCACTTCGGGAATCACGTCGCCGGCGCGACGCACGATCACGGTGTCGCCGGCACGCACGTCCAGCCGAGCCACCTGGTCCATATTGTGCAGTGTGGCCTTGGTGACGGTGACGCCGCCGACCTGCACGGGCTGCATCACCGCGAACGGCGTGGCCGCACCGGTACGCCCGATGTTGATCTCGATGGCTTCGATCACCGTGCTTTTTTCCTGCGCCGGATACTTGTGCGCCAGCGCCCACCGCGGCGCACGCGAAACGAAGCCCATTTCGTTCTGCTGGTCGTAGCGGTCCAGCTTGTAGACGACACCGTCGATGTCGTAGGGCAGCGCGTCGCGTTGCTCGCCCATGCGGCGGTAGTAGTCGAGCAAGCCCTCCAGGCCTTCCGCGCGCTCGACCTGCGGACTCACTGGCAGTCCCCATTCGCGCAACCGGTCAAGCGTCGCCAGATGGGTATCCGGCAGGCTGCCGTCCCGCACCTCGCCTATCGCGTAGGCATAGAACGCCAGCGGACGCGATGCGGTGACGGCGGGATCGAGCTGGCGCAGCGAGCCGGCTGCGCCATTGCGCGGATTGGCCAGCGTGCGCTCGTTGCGCTTGCGCGCGCGTTCGTTGAACGCTTCAAATGCAGCCTTGGGCATGTACACCTCGCCGCGCACTTCCAGCACGCCCGGCCAGCCCGTGCCGCGCAGATTCAACGCGCCATGTCGATTTTCTCCGCGGCGCAAGCGCAGCGGAATGGCCTTCACGGTTCGAAGGTTGGCGGTGACGTCCTCGCCCACGGCGCCGTCGCCACGGGTGGCGCCCTGCACGAACGCTCCGTCTTCGTAGCGCAGGCTGATCGCGAGCCCATCGAGTTTGGGTTCGGCGGAGAACACCAGTTTCGATTCGGGGCGGCCCAGCGTCTGCGCGATCCGGCGCACGAATGCCGCCACCTCCTCGTCGTCGAAGGCATTGGAAAGCGAAAGCATCGGCAGCGCGTGCTGCACCTGCGCAAAGCCGCCGGTTGCGCGCGCGCCGACGCGGCGCGTGGGCGAATCGGGTGCGGCGAGTTCCGGATGCGCGGCTTCCAGGTCCTCCAGCTCGCGCATCAGGCGGTCGTATTCCGCGTCCGGAAGCGAAGGATCATCCAGCACGTAGTAGCGATAGTTGGCGTCGTCGATCTGGCGACGGAGCGCCACGGCGCGTTCGCTTGCGTTGTCGTCGGGGTGGCTGTCGGATTTCCGGGGCATGTTGGCTGGATCGTTTCGATGCATCTTGCAAAGTGTAACCACGGTGCCGCGGCCCTCGATGCGGACCGAACTCCCGCGACCGATTTCCGCAACGAAAGGTAGCTGAAAGGTTGTCGTAGCACTATTTTGACCGGGTGAGGTGCGGTCCCTCTTTGTCGTGGGCAGTTTTGTGGCAACCCTCGTGCTACCGGCTGTTCATGTTCTCACCCCCGTGCCCGGCCTGCGTTGAACCCCTCCCCGGTGACGCAGGCCGGACACGCTTGGATTTGTGCGCGGTCCATCCGCGCGAAAGCGAAGCCGACCATCCCTGGTCGCCTTTCTGCTACCGCCTCGATCGCGGCATGCCGCCTTTCCGGGATTGTCTGGCCGTGCGCGCTTTGGCAAGCCAGAACGGCCATCATTGAAACAACCGATTCCGGATCGCGCTGCGCGCGTCCGGAATGACGATCAAAAGCGAATCGATGCATTTTGTCATCAGGGGGCTGCTATGCGGCCTTCCTTGGCCCGACTTCTCACACCAGCGGCTTCGGATATTCCTTCACGGGTGGCATTAAACTACCGATTCTTTTTGACCCGCTGGGCCAGTCGACCGCTCCCCGATGTCCGAAGCGAGCTCTCCCGCAGGGATTGCGCAGATGCGCGGCCTGATCTGGCTGGTCGCGGCGGCGTTCTTCATGCAGACGCTGGACTCGACCATCGTCAACACGGCGGTGCCGAGCATCGCACACGCGTTGACCGTGCCGCCGATCGCGCTGAAGACGGCGCTGACCAGTTACGTGCTGACGCTGGCCATCTGCATCCCGGCCAGCGCGTGGCTGTCGGATCGATTCGGCACGCGCCGCGTGTTCGCCGCGTCGATCCTGATTTTCACGCTGGGTTCGCTGGCCTGCGGCGTGTCACAGACATTGACGCAACTGGTCGCGGCGCGCGTGCTGCAGGGCATCGGCGGCGCGCTGCTGATGCCGATCGGTCGCTACGTGCTGGTGCGCGCATTCGGCCCGAAGGATTTCGTCGCCGCGATGAGCACCGCCGGCATCCCCGGGTTGCTCGGCCCCGTGCTCGGTCCGCTGCTGGGCGGCGTGCTGTCGCAATACGCCTCATGGCGATTGATCTTTCTGGTCAACGTGCCGGTCGGTCTGATCGGGCTTTGGCTCAACCGCACCCAGATGCCGGACTTCCGCGGTGAACGCCGGCCATTCGACTGGATTGGGTTCGCGTTGTTCGCGCTCGCCTCGGGCATGTTGCTGACCGCCGCGGAAACCGCAGGCGACGACAATTATCGCAATGCCGGCATCGCCGCGCTGGTCGGGCTGGTGTGCGCATTTGCCTACTGGCGCTACAGCCGTCGCGCGCGCCACCCGGTGGCCGACCTGACGTTGCTGAAGGTGCGCAGCTTCACCATCGCGCTGGGCGGCGGCATGTGCACGCGCCTCGGCACCGCGGGGTTGTCGTTCGTGCTGATGCTGTTCCTGCAGGTCGGTTGCGGCTGGTCGCCCACCGCCGCAGGCATGATCATCGTGCCGCAGGCGATCGCGATGGTGCTGATGAAGCTGCTGATCGATCGCATCCTCAAGCGTTACGGCTATCGCCGCGCGTTGTTCGTGAACACGACCCTCGCGACCGTGCTGCTCGCGTGCTTCGCGTTGTTCAACGCGACCACGCCCTGGTGGGCAATCGCGCTGTTGATGTTCGCCTATGGCTTCGTGATGAGCCTGCAGTACACCGCTATGAACACGCTGGCGTTCGTGGATCTGCCTCCGGAACGCGCGGCACAGGCGTCGTCGCTGAGCTCGGCTGCGCAATACCTCGTGATCAGTTTCGGCATCGCGTTGTCGTCGTGGCTGTTCGCGCTGTTCCTCGGCAATGATCACCACGACGCGGTGGCCTACGTGCACGGCTTCCGTTTCGCGGTACTGGTGATGGCCGTGCTGCCGCTGGTCGCGGTGTACGTGTTCACGCGATTGCGCCACGACCGGCCGTTGCGGCGGCCCATCACCACGCCGGAGACGGCGGCGTGACAGATCATTGCCGTTCGCGTCGAGCGTAGCGAGCGATAGCAAGCGGAGTCGAAGCGCTGCCCGTCGACTTCGCGGCCTTGCGGCCGCCAGGCTCAGAGCCTGTCCCGGACTTGATCCGGGGGCGGCCGGTACCGGGGCGGGAGAAGAACGCACCCGCTCACATCGTCATGTAGCATCGCGCGATGGGCGACACCACCGCGATCCTGTTGGAAGTCTTCATCATCTTTGCCGCGGCGCAGGTCGGCGGCGCGTTCGCGCGCTGGATTCGCCTGCCAAGCGTCGTCGGCCAGATCGTGGTCGGCTGCATCGTGGGGCCGTCGGTACTCGGCTGGATCACACCATCGGAGCCATTGGAAGTCTTGTCTGAAATCGGCGTGGTACTGCTGCTGTTCGCGGTGGGACTGGAAACCCGACTCGACGACGTGAAACGCGTGGGCGGCAGCGCCTTCGCGGTGGGCGTGATCGGGGTGATCGTGCCGTTCGTGGGCGGCGCGTTCTGGGCGCATTCGATCGGCCCCGACTGGCCGCGTTCGCTGTTCGTCGCGGCGGCGTTCGTCGCAACATCCGCTGGCATTACCGCGGCCGTGCTGAAGCAGATGGGCGTGCTGCGGCGAATCGAAAGCCGGGTGATCCTGGGCGCGGCAGTGATCGACGACATCCTCGCGATGCTGCTGCTGGGCGTCGTGGTCGCGATCCAGGCAGGCGGCTCGCTGCGCGTCAGCCGATTGCTGGTGGTGGCCGGCGAGGCGATCGGCTTCGTGCTGGTGGTCTGCTGGCTGGGCACCCTGATGATGAGGCGCGGTTCCAAATGGCTGGAACGCGCGCGCGATCCGATGTCACCGCTGCTGATCGTGCTGATCCTGTGCCTCGGGCTTGCCTGGGTCGCAACGCGCTTCGGACTGGCCGCGATCATCGGTGCGTTCCTCGCGGGCATGATCGCCTCCGAGACACGCCAGCGCATGCAACTGGAAGAGCAGATGCAACCTCTGCTCGCCTTGATGACGCCGTTCTTCTTCGTACTGACCGGCGCCCAGGTGGCACTTGCCGAACTCGCCAGCGGCGAAGCCCTGTGGCTGCTGCTGGTCGCGACGTTGCTGGCTCTGGTCACCAAGCTGATCGGCGGATGGTTGGGGGCGTTGCGCCTCGGCGTCCGCAGTGCCCTGATCGTGGGCGTCGGCATGATGCCGCGCGGCGAAGTCGGCATCGTGGTCGCCGCACTCGGACTTTCCGCGGGCGTGTTCGGCCAGCAACTGTATGCCGTGATCATCGCGATGTCGCTGCTCACCTCGGTGATCGCACCGCCGTTCCTTGCGATGCTGCTGAAGGAGCGGGGCCCCACGCCGGAAGCTCGCGACCAGATACGTCCCCAGGATCGCGCTTCGACGGGTGCTGCGAACAAGTAAGGGGGCGCTGCCGGGCCTTGCGCCGGTGGACCGTCAGACGCGATGCGCGATCTTTGCCGCAACGGCGTCGAAGAACGCGTCCGGCAGTTCGCCCGTCACCGGCACGCTCCACCAATCCGGCTGCGCGAACGCGCGACACTTCACGGCGTCCTTTTCGGTCATCAGCACCGGCAGGCCGTCACCGAAATCGAGATCGCCAGCCGCGTAACGGTGGTGATCGGAAAACGCATGTTCCACCACCTCGATGTCGAACGCGCGTAATCCATCGAAGAACCGCGGCGGATGACCGATGCCGGCCACGGCATGGGCGCGAGAACCCGAAAAATCCGTCAGAGGGCGAAGCGAGCTGTCGTGCAGATTGCGTGCGACGTCGCCATGCAAGCGCATGGGAATCGCGGATGTCATGCGCTGGCGATCCGATGAATCGCCGGGCAATCGAGTGCTCGTTGCATTGCCGGTATTCATGACCACGAAATCCACTTCATCCAATCGTTCGGGGGGTTCACGCAGCGGCCCTGCGGGCAGCAAGCGCCCGTTACCCAATCCGCGTGCGCCATCCACCACGCACACTTCGATGTCGCGCGCCAACGCGTAATGCTGCAGGCCATCATCGGCGATGATCACGTCGACACCCTGGCCCGTCAGCAGCGCTGCCGCCGCCGGGCGATCGGCGCCGATTGCCACCGGCACCCTCGTGCGCATGCGGATCAACGCAGGCTCGTCGCCGACCGTCGAGGGGTCGGGTTGTGCATCAAGCAGCATCGGGCATTGCGCCGTGCCGCCGTAGCCGCGACTGACCACACCGGGTTTGAATCCCCGTGCACGCAAGGCTTCCGCCAGCGCGATGGTCAACGGCGTCTTGCCGGCTCCGCCGGCCACGATATTGCCTACCACGATCACCGGTAGCGGGAGGCGTTTGACGCGCAACCAGCCGCGGCGATACAACGCACGCCGCAAACGCAGCATGCTGCCATACAACGCCGACAGCGGCACCGTCCACCAGGGCGATGCACCATCCTCGTACCAGCGTCGTTGCAGGGATTGGCCTGGCACCATCAACCTCCGTCATCCCCGCCGATGCGGGAATGGACAAGTCATTGGGCAAGCGCCGCCGAATCGCGGAATTGCAGGTGGTGCAGCGCCGCATACTTGCCGTTGCGCGCCAGCAGTTCGGCATGGGTACCGCGCTCGACGACATGACCCTGGTCGAGCACGACAATCTGATCGGCGTGTTCGACGGTGGACAGGCGATGCGCGATCACGATTGTGGTGCGATTCTTCATCAGCCGCGACAACGCATCCTGGATCAGGCGTTCGGATTCCGTATCCAGCGCGCTGGTGGCTTCGTCCAGCACCAGGATCGGCGCATCCTTCAAAAGTGCGCGGGCCACCGCGATGCGCTGGCGCTGACCACCCGAAAGCAGCGAACCGCCCTCGCCCACCCGGCTGTGGATGCCGTCGGGCAATTCGCGGATGAATTCCATCGCGTTGGCGGCTTCGGCCGCGGCGACGATACCGGCTCCCCCGACGTTCGCCAGCGCACCGTAGGCGATGTTCTTCGCGATGGTGTCGTCGAACAGCACCACGTCCTGCCCGACCCAGGCGATTTGGGCGCGCAGGCTGCGCAACGTGTAATCGCCGAGCGGATGTCCATCCAGCAAGACTTCACCCGATGTCGGCTCGTAGAAACGCGGAATCAGGCTGGCCAGGCTCGACTTGCCGCTGCCCGAGCGCCCCACCAGCGCGGTGATCGAGCCGCGCGGGCACTCCAGCGAGATGCCCCGCAACGCGGCCACGCTTGCGCCCGCGTAGGTCAGGTGCACTTCGCGGAACTCGATGTCGCCGCGGCAGCGCTCCAGAATCTTCGTGCCTTCGTCGCGTTCCATCGGCGCGTCGAGGACGCCGAACAATTCCTGTGCGGCGGCGAGCCCGCGCTGAATGCTCGACTGCACGGTGGTCAGGCGTTTCAACGACGGCAGGATGCCGCCCATGCACAGGAACAGCGTGGCGAATGATCCGGCGGTGAACTGGTTGTCCAGCATGAACGGGCGCGTCGCGAAAAACACGATCAATGCCAGCGCGATTGCGGCCGCCAACTGCACGAATGCGGTGGAAAGGCCATTGGTCGCGGCCACCTTGACGTTCAACTTGCGCGTGCGATCGGTGACTTCGTCGAACCGCTTCGCTTCGTAGTCCTGGCCACCGAACACTTTCACCTCGCGGTGCGCGCCGACCACTTCCTCGACCACGCTGGTGACGCGACCGACCACATCCTGGATCGTCACGTTGATGCGGCGGTAGCGGCGGCTCACGTAAGTGACCAGCAGTCCGATCATCGGCACCATCACCAGCAGCGCCAGGGAAAGCTCCCAACTCGTCCACATCATCACCCCGACCAGGCCGACCACCGTCAGCCCGTCCACGATCGCGGTCTTGGCCGAATCAGTGGTGGCTTGCGCGACCTGCTCGCTGGTGTAGGTAATGCGGGAAATCTGCTGGCCGGAGGATTCGTGGTCGAAGAACGCCGTGGGCATCCGCAGGTACTTGTCGAAAATGCGGCGCCGCATGTCCTGCACGATGCCGCGACCGACGTACGCCGAGCCGTAGGTCTCGACATAGACCGCGATGCTGCGAACCAAAAAGATGCCGACGATGATCAACGGCATCCAGAAGATCACATGCGGATCGCGGACCACGAACAGTTTGTCGATCAGCGGCTTGATGACCCGCGCGAACAGCGTCATGCAGGCAGCGTCGGCCACCATCGCCAGGACGGTGGCGGCGACCACGGTGCGGAACGGATGCAACAGGCTCAGCAACCGCCGATAGGTCGTCGCGTCGGAAGCGGCTTCCGTCATGACGCGGGCGCGCCCGACGGTGGTGCGGTCGCGATCGACAGATGCGTGAAACCGAGTTGGCCCAGCGCATCCATCGCGGTCACCACGGCCTGGTGCGGCGTCATGCCGTCGGCGCGCAGCAGCACGGGACGTTCGCGGTCATCCCCTGCCACGGCCTGGATCGCGCGTTTCAAGGTGGATTCGTCGTCGCCAAGCACGCGATTGTTGGCGACGAAGAAATGGCCTTCGCGATCGATCACGACCACCAGCGTATCGCGCACGGGCGTGCTGGCGGCATCGCTGGCCTGCGGCAGCGACACCTTCATGTGGCCCTGTTGCACGAAGGTCGTGGTCAGCACGAAAAACATCAGCAAGGTCAGCAGCACGTCGATCAGGCTGACCACGTTGATCTCGAATTCGTCGGCGTTGTCGTTGCCGATGCGCATCGATGCGTTCCGTCAGCCCGCGACGCGCGCGGGACGCGGGACACTTGTCCCCGCGGGCGTGCGCGTGTCGATCGGCGTGGGTCGCGCGACCGACAGCTCATCCAGCAGCGCGGTCGCCTGCTTTTCCATCTGCACGACGTAGCCGCGCACGCGCGAGCGGAAGTAGCGGTGCAACACATAGGCGGGAATGGCCACCACCAGGCCGGACGCGGTGCAAACCAGCGCTTCGCCGATGCCGCCCGCCATCTTCATGGGATCGCCGACGCCCGACACCATCACCGCGAGGAACATGCGGATCAATCCGAACACGGTGCCGAGCAGGCCCAGCAGCGGGCCGATCAACGCGATCGTGCCGAGCGTGTTGAGGTAGCGTTCGAGACCGTGCACCACATGGCGGCCGGTATCCTCGATCCGTTCCTTGATTTCCGCACGCGAACGGTTGCGCACGTCCAGCGCGGCAGCCAGCAACTCGCCCAGCGGCGAATTCTCGCGCAAGGCCTGAATGTGCGCCGGATTCAGTTGCTGCGAGTGCGCCCAACTGCGCACCTGTTCGCCGAGTCCGGGCGGCAGCACCGCGTTGCGGCGCAGCGTCCAGAAGCGTTCCAGCACGATCGCGAGGCCGATTGCCGAGCACGCCAGAATGGGCAGCATGCCCCAGCCGCCGGCCTTGAGGATTTCGAACACGTGAAGCTCCGCCGCAAGGTGGTTTTGCGCCGCATGATAACAGTGTGTCCGCGGGGATCAGCGTGACGCAGTCGACCCGTTCGGCCCGGTTTCCCTCCAGTAGTGCGCCTGCCGCAGGCGTTCTTCGGCCACGATTCGGGGTGCAGCCGAAACCGGGAACCCCACCCTCACCGCCCCGGTGGATGGCGTATTCAGCAGGGGAATGCCGAGCGCGTCATAGCGCGCCACGACCGCCGCAGCCGGATGGTGATAAGCGTTCAAATAGCCCGTGGAGGCGATCGCCAGTGTCGGGTGCAGCGCCCGCAGGTAATTGTCGCTCGATGAAGTCTTGCTGCCATGATGGGGCACAATCAGCACCAGCGGGGGGCCGGCAGGCACCGCGTGCGCGATGTCGGCCTCGACCTTGGACGAGGTATCGGCCGGCAGCAGCAATCTTCCATCCGCGCCGGTCACCAACAGCACGCAACCCGCATCGTTGCCTTTCACCGTCACCGGCGCGGGCGGGCGCAACATCCGGAACACGACGCCATCCCATTGCCATTGCTGTCCGACATGGCATTGCCGCATGGGCACCGGGCCGCGCGCGGGCTCGCCGCCCCAGACCGGCGTGTGCGGATACGCCAGCAGCACCGACGTCGCGCCGCCGGCGTGATCGTTGTCGCCGTGACTGATGATCATGCGATCCAGCCGCGTGATGCCGAGCGCGTGCAGCGTCGGCACCACCGCCGCGTCGCCCAGATCGAATCCGGACGGATAGCGCGCACCCGCATCGACCAGCAACGCGTGCGAACGTGTGCGTACCAGCACCGACAAGCCCTGCCCCACGTCGATCACGGTCGCCCGGAATCCGCCTTCGCCCGGCCGGACGGTGCGCGGAAAACACAACGGCAACAGCAACAGGGCGCCAAGCGCGCGCGCCGGGATGCCGCGCGGCGCCAACAGCCATATCGATCCGACGCACGCGAGTGCGAAGGCGAGCAATGAGCTTTCCGGCAGGTATTGCATCGCCCCGGGCCACGCCGCGAGATGCGCCAGCAGCCACCACAACGCGTCGACGAGATGGGCGCACACGTGCAGCAGTGCCTGTCCCGCCCACGGCCACGCGAACAGCAGCGCGCAGGCAGCGAGATCGATCGGCACGATCACGAAGCTGACGAACGGCACCGCCACTAGGTTCGCGAGCGGCGCGACCAGCGAGGCCTGCCCGAAGAACCAGACCGTCAGCGGCAGCAACGCCAGCGTCATCAGCAACGGCGCGAATCCGATTTCCTTGAGATGCCCGCGCCAGCCAGCATCGTGCGCCAGCGTCCACGCCAGCAACGCCACGCCCGCAAACGACAGCCAGAATCCCGCCGACAACACCGACAGCGGATCGACCACCAGAATCGCCGCCAACGCCAATCCGAAACCCTCGCCGAACCCGCCGCCGCGCCGCAGCAAGCGCCAGCCTGCGACAACCGCGATCATCAGCAACGTGCGCGTGGTAGGCAGCCCGAAACCGGCCAGCGCGCCGTACGCAAGCGCGGCCGGAAACGCGACCGCGGCCTCGGCCAGAGGCCGAGCCAGCCGCAGCCCCAGCGACGGAAGCAGCCACCACGCGAGCCTGACCAGCAAGGCGCCGAATACCGCTGCCAGGCCCACGTGGAATCCCGAAATCGCGATCAGGTGCGCGATGCCGGTCGCGCGCACCACCTGCCAATCATGTTCGTCCAACGCACGTTCGTCGCCGACGGAAAGCGCCCGCAGCAAACGCACGGCATGCGCATCGTTCGGGAGCGCGGCCCCGATCGCGTCGGAAATGCGCGCCCGCACCCCATCGACGCAGGCGCCTTCGGTGAGCATCGCATTGGCCGGATCTTCGCGAACATAGCCGGTAGCGATGATGCCTTTCTGCAAGGCCGAACGTTCGAAATCCATCCCGCCGGGATTCACCAAGCCGTGCGGCCGCTTCATGCGTACGCGCAGACGCCACCTCGTACAGGGCTGGATCCGCGGTGGCGCGTGGTGGCGCGAGGCGTACCACGACAGGCGCACATGGCCGCGCACCGGGACGGGGTTGCCCCCGAACGACGCCGTGGCGATCGTGAAGTCGAAACGCGTCGAATCTTCCTGCGCACGCGGCAGATCCGTCACCGTGCCGATGACCAGCATGTCCTGTTTTTCGAGCGCGTATGGCAGGCGCGCGCCCATTGCGAGATCGGCACGCCACGCAGTCCACGCGAACGCGGCCACCGCAATCGCCACGCACCACGCGACCGACGACAGAGGCCAGCGCAGGCACGCCCCAAAGCCCAGCAGCGCCATGCAGGCAAGCAATCCATCCAGCCAGCGCGGCGGCAATGCCGGCAACCCCTGCATCGCGACGGCGCCACACAGGATCGCGACCGCGAGAGTCAGCATCCCCGGCCGGGTTCGGACAGCGCGGCTTCCCCTGCGCGCGCCCACGTCGGCGTCAGCCGGGTTGTTGCATCGGATGCAGCGCGCCGCCGGTCAGTTCCAGCACGCGATCCATTTGCCGCGCGAGGCCCTTGTCGTGCGTGACCAGCACGATGCTGGTGCCGATTTCGCGGTTCAACTCCAGCATCAATTCGTACAGCGCCGCGGCGTTCTGCTCGTCGAGGTTGCCGGTGGGCTCGTCGGCCAGCACGCACGCCGGCCGCGTCACCAGCGCGCGCGCCATCGCGCAACGCTGGCGCTCGCCACCCGACA
>JAICIW010000283.1 GCA_025928735.1 Rhodanobacteraceae bacterium
CAAGACAAAACACGTTCACCAAAAGGAGCGCATGCATGTCCGCCGCACCGGATTCCGCGAAGCCAACCCGAACGTTCCATTTCATTTCCGGCCTGCCGCGTTCGGGCAGCACGTTGCTGGCGGCGATCCTGAGACAGAACCCGCGCTTCCACGCCGGCATGACCAGCCCCATCGCCGACATCATGGGCGTGGTGGTCGCGGAGATGAGCAGCAAGAACGATTTCTCGCACGCGATTTCCGACGAAGCACGCGTCTCGGTCATGCGCGGACTGGTCGAGAATTTCTACGCTGCGCAAAGCGGTGCCGAAGTGGTCTTCGACACCAGTCGGCTGTGGTGCAGCCGGATGCAGATGCTCGACACGTTGTTTCCGCGCGCCAAGGTCATTGCCTGCGTGCGGCAATTGCCGTGGGTGCTCGACAGCATGGAGCGGCTGGTGCGCCAGCAGCCGGTCACCGTCAGCAAGGTGTTCCGTTTTGATACCAACACCACCGTGTATTCGCGGGCACAGGCACTGGCCGATCCGCGCGGGATGGTCGGCTTTTCATTCCAGGCCATCAAGGACGCGTTCTACGGTCAGTACGCTTCCGGCCACCTGATGCTGCTGACCTATGAAACCTTGACCAAGGATCCCGAAGTCGCGCTGCGCAAGCTCTACGACTTCATCGGCGAGCCGTGGTTCGAACACGACTTCGACAGCGTCGAATACGGCGCCAGCGAATTCGACTCCCGCGTCGGCATGCCCGGCCTGCACACCGTACGCTCGAAAGTCGAAGCCCCCGAGCGCAAACCCATCCTGCCGCTCGAAATCTTCAACCGCTTCGTCAGCGAATCGTTCTGGCTGGATTCCAAGAACAACGTGAGCGGCGTGCCTGTGGTGTGAGGGCTTTGGAGTGTCCGGGTTTGCTTCAACGCATGCGGCACCTGCAGCGCGATCGGTCTTGCCAAGCTTTTGTAAATACGCGGGTTGCTCACGCACCGCGAGCCTTCAGGTTTTTACGCCTTGCCGGCGACGCAGCGCCAACCCGCTTTCCCGCTGATGTATCAGGGCTGCCGAGAAGCTCGACCAACCGCGACTCACATGGGGAGAGATCGTAACCGCGGCGCTGCGAGATTACGAACGTGAGCGGGCGGAAGTGCCAGGCGCGGCGTTCAAGTTCGACGAGCTGTCCGCTCGCCAGATCCTCGGCGACGAGGTGCTGCGGCAAATGCCCCCAGCCGAGGCCGGCTCTGAGGAGGTCACGTTTCGCGCCAAGATCGTTGACCAGCCACTGGCGCTTGCCGGCAACTCCTTGTTGGGTCTTTTCTGTTCCAGCCTGGTTATCTGTAACGACGATCTGGATCTGTCGGCCAAGCTCGTCCTTGGGGATGGGTCCAGGTGTCGAAGCAAGCGGATGGGACGGGGCGCATATCGTCACCATCTTCTCGTCGCGCAGCCAACTTCGTTCCACGGCATCCGGTTTCACTTCCGGTACGTCATCGATCGTGACGGCCAACGCGCACACCTTTTCGAGCACCAGGTTCTCGCCGCCCTGCATCGTCGTGATGCGCAGGTTGATCGCCGCGGTGGGAAACTCCGCTTGCAGCGTTCGCAGGCAGCCGATCAGGTGCGCGCGCGGGAAGTAGGCATCGACCGCCACCGAAACCTGTGGTGTTCCGGCTTTGGCAATCGCACCCGCGCGGTTCTTCATTTCTTCCGTGCGTGAGATCACCGCGCGCGCGTCCGGCAAGAGGCTGCGTCCCGCAACAGTCAGTTGCGCCTTGCGGGTGTTGCGCTCGAACAGTTCGACATCGAATGCACTTTCCAGCGCCTTGATCGCATGGCTGATCGCCGACTGCGCGCGCCTCAGCTTCCGCGCCGCACCCGAGAAGCTGCCCTGATCGCACACCGCAACGAATGCACGCAACTGGTTGATGGTGACGTTGTCGAGCATTGGCCATCCAGAAAATAGATCGTATTGAGCAATATTTCGTCAATTGTGTTGATGCGTCAAGCGACCCAGATTGGGTGGGCAACAGGCCCGAACGGGCCGGACCACTCAATCCCCGTACTGAAAAGGACAATGTCATGAGCTACGCAATCATCGGTTTTGGCGCCATAGGCCAGGCCCTCGCCCGCGCGTTCGCCCGCAACAACATCGAGGTCGCGGTCGCCAGTCGGCGGCCGCCCGAAGCGCTGTTGCCGCAGGCGCAGGCGATCGGATCCAAGGTCGTTCCCAAAACGCTGCAGGAAGCGCTGGAAGCAGACGTCATTTTTCTGGCCGTTCTCTTCGAGGGACATCGCGAGGTCGCCAAGACCCTGCCGAGCTGGCAGGGCAAGACGGTCGTGGATGCGATGAACGGTTTCGAGGGTCTGTCTTCTGCCGACGTCGCCAAGGCCTTTCCTGGTGCCCGGTTCGTGAAGGGTTTCAATCATCTGCCCGCGAGGACGCTGGCCGCTGACCCGAATGTCAACGGCAGCCGCCGCGTCGTGTTCCTGTCGAGCGACGACGAAGCTGCCGCCGCGCAGGTGGCGGACCTTGCCGAACAACTGGGTTTCGCACCCGTCAATCTCGGGAAGCTCGAACAAGGGGGCGCACTGGTACAGGTGCGGGACAAGAGCTGGGCGCCGCTGATCTTCCAGGACCTGTTCAAGAACGAGCCCGAGCGACCGGCCACCGCCGCCGCTGCGTAATTGCTCGCTTGTGCAATCCCAACGAAGGAATCCATGACATGGGCAAGTTGAATGGGACAACCGCCGTGATCACCGGCGGCGCGACCGGCATCGGCCGCGCGGCGGCAAAGCGCTTCATCGAGGAAGGCGCCTTCGTCTTCATCTTCGGCCGCCGGCAGGAAGTACTCGACGCCGCCGTGGCCGACCTCGGCCCCAACGCCCGCGCGGTGCAGGGCTCGGTCTCCGACCTGGCCGACCTCGACCGGCTTTACGCGGCGGTGAAGGCGGAGCGCGGCACCCTCGACATCGTCTTCGCCAATGCCGGGGCGGGCGGCCTGCTTCCGCTCGGCGAGATCACCGCCGAGCACATCGACGAAACCTTCGACACCAATGTGAAGGGCACGATCTTCACGGTGCAGAAGGCGCTGCCGCTGATGGGCCAAGGCGGTTCGATCATTCTGACCGGATCGAGCGCCGGCACCACGGGCGCCCCGGCATTCAGCGTCTACAGCGCGAGCAAGGCAGCCGTGCGCAACCTCGCGCGGACCTGGGCGGAGGACCTGAAGGGCACCGGCATCCGGGTCAACGTGCTGTCGCCCGGGCCGACGGCGACCGAACTGGCGAAGGCAGCGGTGGGCGAGGAGGGCATGAAGGTGTTCGCCTCGATGAATCCGCTCCAGCGCATGGCCGAACCGGCGGAGATCGGAGCGGCGGCGGCCTTTCTCGCGTCGCAGGACAGCAGTTTCATGACCGCCAGCGAGGTCGCCGTTGACGGCGGCCTTGCGCAAATCTGACGCTACGCCGGGCCGGGTCCTAAGAAGAGGGTCAGGTTCACTTACGGCTCGCGAGGGAAGTGAACCTGATCCCGTTCTCTTCCTTCGAACGCGCCTAAACAGAGAGAACCGGCGGGGGTTTGCTCTCGTGCTTCGCTGCAAATGATTCGACCCGCTCGAA
>JAICIW010000422.1 GCA_025928735.1 Rhodanobacteraceae bacterium
CGGCCTGGTCGCGCGAAAACGCGACATCCATCCGGTGCAGCGTTCCGTGCTTCAGCGACGCCTGCCATTCGGTCTGGTACAGGAAGTCGCTGCGGAAATGCGGATTGCCGAACAGCAGCCAGTTGCGCCCGCGCGCGCCGTCCGCGGCACGTTGCTGCACGAACGCACGGAACGGCGCCACGCCAGTACCGGGGCCGACCATGATGATGCCCCGATCGGCATCGGCAGGCAGGCGGAAGCGCGGGTTGCGCTCCAGGTACACCTCGACGGTTTCGCCGCCCGAACGCGTCGCCAGCCAGTGCGACGCCGCGCCCCAGCGGTTGCCGGCATCCGTTTCGTACGCGACGTGCGCAACGGTGAGATGCGCCTCGTCATCGACCGCCGCGCGGCTGGACGCGATCGAGTACAAACGCGGCGCCAGTGGGCGCAGCGCCGCGACCAGCGCAGCGCCGCTCCATCCCGCAGGATGGTTCTGCAGCAAATCGATCGGCTGGCGATCGGCCAGCACGACGCGCAATGCTTCCGCGTTGCCCGGTTGCAGCATCGATTGCAGTTCGGCATCGCCGCTGCGCTCGGCCAGCGCCGCAACGAACGGACGACTTATGCGCGTCAGTTCGCGCTTCGACGCCAGCCATGCGCGCAAGGCGTGCGTGGCGCCCGCGTGCGTGATGGCGGCATCGCCGTCCAGTTGCAGCGCTTCCAGCACCATTTCGACCAGTGGCTCGGGATTGCGCGGCACCACGGCCAGCGCATCGCCGGGTTCGTAATCGAAGCCCGAATCCGTCAGATCGATCTCGATGTGGCGCACGTCCTTGTGGCTGTCGCCGGCGGTGATGCGCTGGTTGGCCAGCACCTCGGCCTTGAAGGGTTTCGATGCCGACCATGTCGTCGCTTCGATGTGCGGTCGCAGCGGCGTGACATTGGTCGCGGGGGCCGCGGTTTTCAGCGCGTCGCGCGCATGGGTCAATGCGTTCTGCGTCCAAGGTTCCGCGACCGTATCGATGTCGAGATCGGCCTCGCCGAAATCGAGCAATCGCGTCGCGCCGAGCTCGGCAAGCCGTGCGTCCAGCTTGCGGCCGATGGCGCAGAATTGCGGATAGCCGGAATCGCCGAGTCCCAGCACCGCGAACGACAGGGCTTCCAGCTTCGGCGCGCGACGGCTGGCAAGGAATTCGACGAAGCTCCGCGCGTCATCGGGCGGATCGCCGTCGCCCTGGGTGCTGATGACGACATACAGCAAGCGCTCCTGCGCCAGTTCGCGAACCGGATACGCATCGGCGCGAACGAGCCGGGCGGCCAACCCGGCACCCTCGGTCTGTCGCTGCAATTGCTCGGCGACCCGTTTCGAGTTGCCGGTCTGGCTGCCGTACACGATCGTGACGCGCGCGCCGATGGCGGGTTCCGTCGCCGCGCGTGCATCCGGCGACGCATCCGCTGCCGAATCCGCCCAAGCCGCAAGACCCGCCGTGTAACCCGACAGCCACCACAGGCTCGCGCTATCCAATCCCTGGATCAGCAGATCAAGGTGCTGAACGCGATCCTGCGGCAGGGGCGCAAGTGGCAGGGCGGCGGCAAGCGGCATGGCCGGAACGACGTGCGGCGACGGAACCGCCAAAGTACGCCGCCCGGGCCACGCAACGGAAAGGAGCACTCGCTATGCCGTTATGCCAGCCATCGCATAAGTTTGCGCCCGACCCGCTTACTGCAATCGACAAAAACAATACGCGTATGGCGTCGGCTTGCCGGGCA
>JAICIW010000001.1 GCA_025928735.1 Rhodanobacteraceae bacterium
CCCGGCACCGACGGCCTGTTGGCAGGCGCGCTGATCCACGAACTGCTGCGCACCGATCGGGTGGATCTCGAATACCTCGTGCGCTACAGCAACGCGCACCATCTGGTGATCCGCGATCCGGGCGCGACGGACGACGGACTGGTCGCGCGTGACTCGGACGGGAAACCGTTGTGTGCGGTGCGTAGTGGCACGCAAGCACCGGACCCTCACCCCCGCGCTGCGCGCTCAGCGCTACACGCCGCATCTTCCGAGGGGAGCGGGGCTTTTTCCCTTCTCCCTCCGGGAGAAGGTGCCCAAAGGGCGGATGAGGGTTCGGCATCGCCTTGTCGCATCGTACCCGCCGATGCGATCGACATCTCACCGGCCATCGCGGGCGAATACACGCTGCCCGATGGCCGCAATGCCGTGCCTGCGTTCCAGCTCATCGCCGAACGTTTCCTCGCCGACGACTACGCACCCGACCGCGTCGCCGGACGCTGCGGCGTCGATGCAAAAACCATCCGACGGCTCGCCGCCGAACTCGCACAGGTCGCGTTCGATGAAACGATCGAGTTGCCGATCGCCTGGACCGACACCTACGGCCGCAAGCACGACTCGATGATCGGCCGTCCGGTCTCGATGCACGCGATGCGCGGCATCGCCGCGCATGCCAACGGCTTCCATACCTGCCGCACGATCCACCTCCTTCAAATGCTGCTGGGCGCCATCGACACGCCCGGCAGTTTCCGTTACCAGCCGCCATACCCGAAGCCTGCGCCGCCGGGCAACAAGCCGGCGAAAGCGCGCAAAGCCGACGGCACGCTGACCGGCAATCCGCTGGGCTACCCGCAATCACCCGAAGATTTGTTGGTGGATGAAAACGGCGATCCGCGTCGCATCGACCACGCCTTCAGTTGGGAATTCCCGCTGGCTGCGCACGGCCTGCTGCAATCGGTGATCCGCAACGCGGTGGACGGCAATCCGACGAAAATCGACACGCTGTTCCTGTTCATGGCCAACATGGGCTGGAACTCGGCGATGGATACCGCCGCCACGCGCGAACTGCTGTGCGCGCGCGACGGCAACGGCGACTACAGGATTCCGCACATCATCTACTCGGACGCGTACGATTCCGAAACGGTGGCATTCGCCGACTTGGTGCTGCCTGACACCACGTACCTCGAACGCTACGACTGCATCAGCCTGCTGGATCGCCCGATCAGCGACGCCGAATCCGCGGCCGATGCGATCCGCCAGCCGGTGGTCGCGCCCGATCGCGACGTGCGCCCGTTCCAGGACGTACTGCTGGATCTCGGCGCGCGCCTGAAGCTACCGAACATGGCCGACGCGGCCGGCAACCCGTTCTACAAGGATTACGCCGACTACATCGTGCGACACGAACGCGCACCGGGCGTCGGCATGCTGGCGGGTTGGCGCGGCCCTGGTGGCGCGCAGGCCGGCAAGGGTGCCCCCAACCCTGATCAGCTGCAGCGCTACATCGAACACGGCTGTTTCTTCGAAGCAAGGATTCCGGAGTCTGGCGCCTACTACCGGATGGCCAACCGCGATTACCTCGCGTGGGCGCAATCGATGGGGTTCGTCGGCTCGACCGAGCCGGTCACGATGCAGTTGTATTGCGAGGTACTGCAACGGTTCCGGCTGGCGGCGCAAGGGCACGGGGCGGTGCAGCCACCGGAACGGGAGCGTGCGCGCGTCGCGCGGTATTTCGATCCGGTGCCGTTTTGGTACTCGTCGCAAAGCGACACTGATTCCCTTCTCCCTTCGGGAGAGGCCGAGCGTAGCGAACGCGCGCGTAGCGCGAGCGAGCGCAGCGCGCCGGGTGAGGGTCCGAATCTTGCGCAAGCCCCGAACGCTCACCCCAGCGCTGCGCGCTCGGCCTACGGCCGCCTCTCCCGAAGGGAGAGGGGAGAAAGCTTTCCGCTCTCTGCCATCACCCAGCGTCCGATGTTCATGTATCACGCATGGGGTTCGCAGAACCGCTGGCTGCGCCAGATCGCAGCGCGCAACGTTTTGTACGTGCATCCGCGCACGCTTGCCGAACATGCCATCGACGATGGCGATTGGGTGTGGATCGCCTCGGAGCGCGCACGCATCCGCGTGCAGGTGCGCGCGCATGCGGCGACCGCGCCGGGCACCGTGTGGACGTGGAACGCGATCGGCAAGAAACGTGGCGCGTGGAAACTTCGTGCCGGCGCCCCGGAATTCGTGGACGGATTCCTGCTCAATCACCTGATCGGCGAACGCGCACGCGATGCCCGCTACGGCAACGGCGATCCGGTGACCGGACAGGCCGCATGGTTCGACCTGAAAGTGCGGCTGGAACACGATCCCGAGCCGCGGGTGCCAGGCCACCGGCTGCAACGGACGGGTGCCTGAGCCTTGCACGCCACGTCGCCGTTTCATCTGCAGATAACGTCGCGCTTACCCGCTCACGCGAAAACCGCGGCACAATCGGCAGGATGGTGATCTGCGTTCACCACCATACCCACGCTCACGGAATTCGGGGGACTCGGGGAAGATGAAGGTGCCGCAACCGCTCGCCGCACAGGAACGCCGCCGCCCATGACGTGGCAGGCTTGGGCCACTGCCGCGATCATCGTGGTCGCGATGGCGATGTTTGCCAGCGAAAAGGTGCGGGTGGACCTGGTCGCCTTGATCACCTTGGGCCTGCTGGTCGCGCTTGGCATCGTCACGCCCGAACAGGCGCTGTCGGGTTTCAGCAACGAAGCGACCGTGACGGTGGCCGCGATGTTCGCGCTGGCGGTGGGCATCGAGCGCTCCGGCGCGCTGGACCCGATCATCAACCTGCTCTCGCGTATCCGCAATCCATGGCTGTTGTCGTTGGGCACGATGGTCACGATCGCGCCGCTGGGCGCGTTCATCAAGAATACCGCGCTGGTCGCCACATTCCTGCCGCTGTCGCTGAAGGTATGCCAGCGCACCAATACCTCACCCTCCCGCGTGCTGATGCCGATGGCATTTGCGGCACAGATGGGCGGCGTGTGCACATTGATCGGCACCTCGTCCAACCTGCTGGTGGATTCGCTGGCGCAAAAGCAGGGACTTGCCGCGTTCGGCATTTTCGAATTCACGCCGCTCGGCGTGATGCTTGCGATCGCAGGCATCACTTACATGATGGTGATCGGTCGCTGGCTGCTGCCGAAGCACTTCGACAACGCGATTTCGGGGCCACTGCAGGTCGGCAAGTACGTCACCGAACTGAAGGTAATGTCGGATTCATCGGTGGTCGGACAGACGATCGCCGAAGCGAAGCTGGGCGATCAGGGTGTGTATCCGCTGGAACTGCTGCGCGGCGACCAGCACATGTGGTCGCCGCGCACCCAGAAGCTCAGCGCCGGTGACGTGCTGCTGGTGCGCGGCGAATGGGACAAGCTGGAACAGTTCCGCAAGCACGCGGGGCTGGAGATCAATCCGGAATTCACCCACGCCGAGAACGGCGACAAGGCCAACGTACTGGTGGAAGCCATGGTCGCGCCGGCCAGCACTGCCGAAGACCGCACGCTGCGCGACCTGGACCTGCAACCCAGCTACGACGCCACCGTGCTCGGCATTCATCGTCGCGGCCACCTGCTGCGCGACAAGATCCGCGACGTCGCGTTCCAGACCGGCGACGTGCTGATGATGCTGCTGCCGGCCGATACGGTGAAACGCCTGCGCCGCGATGATCGCTTCGTGGTGCTGAACGAACGCGACGACGCGCGCCGCCCGCGCTACAAAGCGTTCGTCGCCATCGCGATCATGGCGGCGGTGGTGATCGTTTCCGCGCTGCACTGGCTGCCGATTCCCATCGCCGCGATCTGCGGCGTGGCCGCAATGGCGCTGACGCGCTGCTTTGGACGCAAGGACGTGTACCAGGGCATGGACTGGAAGATCATCATCCTGCTCGGCGCGATCCTGCCGCTCGGCATCGCGATGGAGACGACCGGTCTGGCGCACGTGGTGGTAAGCGGCGCGCTCGATGTCGTCGGCAACCACGGCCCACTCGCGGCACTGGCGATGGTGTACGTGCTCACTGCGCTGCTCACCGAGCTGATGGGCCACAACCCTTCGGTGGTGCTGATGGTCGGCATCGCCGTCAGTGTCGCGCACGCAGTGCACGCCGATCCGCGTCCGTTCGTGGTGGTGGTCGCGTTCGCCGCGGCGACTTCGTTCGCGACCCCGGTCGGGTATCCGACCAACACGATGGTGTATTACGCTGGCGGCTATCGCTTTCTCGATTTCACCAAGGTCGGCGTGCCGCTGATTGCGCTGTTCTGCGCATTGTCGATGCTCCTGGTTCCGAAAATCTGGCCATTTTGACCGTCGTGCCTTCCACACTGACGACTTCCTTGTTTTTTGCCGTCCGCCTCCCGAGCGGGCGTGTGACTTTCTCTAGGCCATGGATGGTCGACCGCGAAACCTTCGCGGGAAGGCATCAATGACCTCTCTCCCCCCGCCGGCGAAAAAAAAGCTCGGGTTGGTGATCGACCTTGATATCTGCGTCGGCTGCCACGCCTGTGCGGTCGCGTGCAAGGAATGGAATGACGGCGGCGCCTTCGGACCGCTGCCGGATGACGATCCGTACGGCGCCGAACCGCATGGCGTGTGGTTCAATCGGGTGCATAGCTACGAGGTCACCGCTGATCGCTCGTCCGAAAACGTCAGCGCACCCGTCCCGCAAATGGTGCACTTCCCGCGCTCGTGTCTGCACTGCGAGACGCCGGATTGCGTGACAGTGTGCCCGACCGGCGCCAGCTACAAGCGCGCCGAGGACGGCATCGTGCTGGTGGACGAGGACAAGTGCATCGGCTGCCAGTTGTGTGCGTGGGCCTGCCCGTATGGGGCGCGCGAGATCGCGTTGCCGCATCCGAAAATGCCGACTTCCGACGCCGGTCGCAAGGATTCCAAGCGCGGCACGATGCAGAAGTGCACGCTGTGCGTGGATCGCATCTACAACGAAACGCTGGACGAGCACGACCGCCAGCCGGCCTGCGTGATGGCGTGTCCGACCCGCGCGCGGATGTTCGGCGACCTGGGCGATCCCGATTCCGACGTGTCGAAGGCGGTTGCCGAACGCGAAGGTTTCGCGTTGATGCCGGAGTTCGGTTACCAGCCGGTGAATCGTTACCTGCCGCCGCGCCCGCGCCGGGATGGCAGCGGGGCCGCGGCGGCTGCATCGGTTTCCGCTGAAGAAACGCTCGACACCGCGCAGCTTCCGTCCCTGCTGCGCTGGCTGGACAAGGCGTTGTCGCGATGAAGCCCGCGCTCTCGGTGATTTTCTTCACGGTGATGAGTGGCGCGGGCTACGGATTGTGGTGCCTGCTGGGACTCGCACTGGCGGCGGGTATCTACCCGCTTTCCGGAATGGGCGTACTGGTGCCGCTGGGCTTCGGCTTCGTGCTGGTGAGCGCAGGTCTGCTGGCATCGACGATGCACCTCGGCCGTCCCGGGCGCGCGTGGCGAGCACTGAGCCAATGGCGCTCATCGTGGCTGTCGCGCGAGGGCATCGCCTCGCTCGTGACGTACCTGCCAATGCTCGCCATGGCGTGGTTTGCATTCATCGGCCACGCCGGGACCGGCTTGCGCGTGGCGGGCGCGTTGCTGGCGCTGGGCGCGCTCGCGACAATCCTTTGCACCGCCAATATCTATCGTTCGCTGAAAACCATCGCTGCGTGGCGCACCCGGCAGGTGCTGCCGCTTTATTTCATGTTTGCGCTGTTGTCCGGTGGCCTGTGGTTGTGGACGTGGCTGGCGCTCACCGTCGGGGCGGCGACCAGCCTCGCGTTTCCGCTGGCCCTGCTGGGGCTCGCCATCATCGCTGCGGTGATCAAGGTCGATCACTGGAAATGCGCCGACGCCCTGCCCGTGAACACGGCCGGCAATGCGACGGGCCTGGCGATGCTGGGTCGGGTGCGCGCTTTCGAAGGCCCGGTCACGGAAGAAAGCTACCTCACCCGCGAGATGGCGTTCGTGCTTGCCAGAAAACACGGTGCACGCCTGCGGCGAATCGCGGTGACGCTGTTCGGATTGGCGCCGGCGCTGGGCATCGCGGTGGCACTGGCTGCGGACGCTGCATGGCTCGCGCCGATTGCGGCGCTCGCCGCCCTCGCCGGTCTGTTCGTGGAGCGCTGGCTGTTCTTCGCCGAAGCGCGTCATGCGGTGGCGGCGTTCTTTCCGCAAACGCAGGCTTGAAAGTCCGCATCGCGACCCCACTCTTCGTCACACAAATTTAACAGGCATTCAGTGCCCGGCCCGCAGCCTTGCGGGTTTCACCAAGCAAGATCGGAGTGATGCATGAAATTCTCCCGCATCGCCGCGTTGGCGGCGATTTCCACATTGTGCATTCCCGCCCTGGCATGGGCGGACCCACCCGCCGATGCCTCGAACTGGAGTGGCAGCGGCGAGTTCGGTCTCGCCAACGCGACCGGCAATACGAAGTCGCTGAACGTGGATGCCAAGTTCAAGATGGCGTACGAGGACGACATCTGGAAGGACGCGTTCTTTCTCGATGCCAATCGCGCCAAGAGCAACGTCAAGACGCCGATCGTGCAGGACGGCGTGGTGGTGGGACAAACCGCGACTTACCAGACCACCGCCAATCATTTCGACATCGGCGGTTCGCTCGGCTACAAGTTCAACCCGCGTTCGTACCTGATCGGCGCCGCGCGCTACGACCACGATGATTTCGCGTCGAACCGCTGGCAGGAAGTGGCCTCGATCGGGTTCGGTTACATCATGCTGAAGAACGCGCGCAGCGAGTTGTCGTTCGAAGCCGGTCCCGGCTACAAGCGCTACCAGCCGCAGACCTACACCGTGGTCGATACCAGCGTGACGCCGCCGACCGCGACCGTGGTGAAGCCACCGGTCGAAAACGAGGCGATCGGCCGCGGCCTCGTCAACTACAAACTCGCGCTGACCGACAGCGCCAGTTTGCAGGAGACCTTCCTCGCCGAAGTCGGCAGCGAGAACAAGTACTACCAGAACGACATCGGCATCGCGGTGGCGATGACCAGGACGCTGGCCCTGAAGATCGCGTACGAGAATCGCTACAACTCGAACATCGTGCCCGGCACCAGGCACATGGACAGCCTGTTCACCACCAATCTGGTGTACAGCTTCGGGCAGTCTAAATAGTTCGGGTTTCGGGATCAGGGGCGCGAACGCAGCAATGCGTCCGCGCCTTTCTGTTTCAGCCGCAGCGCGACTTCACGGCCCAGCCCGGCCGGATCTTCGCCCGTTGCCTCGGCGCGCAGCACACGGCCATCACGCGCATCGCCCAGCAAGCCGCGCAGACGCAGTGTTCCGTCCGCGCAGGTTTCGCACCACGCGCCCAACGGCATCGTGCAATCGCCGCCGAGTTCGGCGTTGAGCGCGCGCTCGGCGGCGACAGCGCGGCGCGTGCCGCCGTCGTCCAACACCTTCACGCATTCGATCACCCGCGCGGCGTCCGCGCGGGTTTCCACCGCGATCGCCGCCTGACCCGGCGCTGGCAACCAGTTCGGCGGCGCGAGGCGCGAGCGGATGCGTGCATCGAAACCCATCCGTTGCAAACCCGCGACGGCAAGAATGATCGCCGCGTATTCGCCTCGATCCAGCTTTGCGAGACGCGTGCCGACGTTGCCGCGCAAGTCCGCGATATCGACGTCTGGTCTTCGCGCACGCAGCTGCGCACTGCGCCGCAGCGACGAGGTGCCGACGCGAGCACGCTGCGGCAGACCTTCCAGCGAAGCGTAATCATTGCTGACGAAGGCGTCCGCGCAATCGGCGCGCTCCAGGATGGCGGCCAGCGTGAATTGCGCATCGAGCTGCGCCGGCACGTCCTTCAGCGAATGCACCGCGAGATCGGCGCGACCTTCCGCGAGCGCGACTTCCAGTTCCTTGAGAAACAGCCCCTTGCCGCCAATCGCCGCCAGCGAACGATCCAGCACTTCGTCACCGCGCGTGGACAGCGGCAGCAATTCCACCGTGAGTCCCGGATGCGCAGCGCGCAAGCGCGCGGCGACGTGCTCGGTCTGCCACAGGGCCAGCGGGCTCTTGCGGGTGGCGATGCGAAGGGTTTCGGCCATGCTCGTAAAGCGCAATCGGGAACGCAGCAGTATCGCACCGCGCGCGCCGTGACGCAGCGATTCAGGCCTCGACGCCGCGCAATGCGCGCACCGCTTGTTCCATCTGCTGCGCGTTGGAGGTGCCGTCCATCGGCGCTCCGGCCGCAAGCTCGATGCGGGCGCGGAAACGCCGCGGCAAGCGCGCCCGGCCCAGCATCGAATCGCGCCGGCTCCACATGCCGTGCCACAACCCGCGCAGCGCCAGCGGAATGACTGGCACCGGGCGGCGCTCGAGGACCCTCTCGACACCGGGACGGAACGGCGCGATCTCGCCGTCCAGCGTCAAGCCGCCTTCGGGGAAGATGCAAACGAGTTCGCCCTCGGCCAGCGCCGCGTCGATTTCATCGAACGCGCGCGCCATGAGCTTCGGGTTTTCCTTGCCGCCCGCGATCGGAATGGCCTTGGCGGCGCGGAACACGAAGCTCAGCACCGGAACCCGGAAGATCTTGTAGTGCATCACGAAGCGCACCGGGCGGCGCACGCTGCCCATGATGATCAACGCGTCCATGAAACTGACGTGGTTGCAGACCAGCAGCGCCGCACCCTCGTCGGGAATCTTGTCGAGCCCCGTTGTGCGTACCCGATACAGCACGCTGATCAGCAGCCAGTCCACGAAGCGCATCAGGAATTCGGGCACCAGCAGGAAAATCCACAGCGTCACCACGGCATTCAGCAGCGCGGTCACAAGGAACAGCTGTGGGATCGTCAAACCCGCCGCCAGCATCCCGAACGCGAATACCGCCGCGGCCACCAGGAACACCGCATTGATGATGTTGTTGCCGGCGATCACCCGCGAAAGTTCGCCCTGCGGCGTACGGCTTTGCACCAGCGCGAACAACGGCACGATGAAGAAACCCGCGAACAGGCCGATCAGGGCCAGGTCCAGCGCAATCCAGCCGTTGCCCGGCGTGCCGAGGAACGCCAGCCAGTCGATTTCGCCGTAGCCCGGCGCCGTGTGGCGCGCGAAATACAGCAGGATGCCGAACACCGTCATCCCGAATGCACCCAGCGGCACCAAGCCGATTTCGACCTTGTGCCCCGACAAACGCTCGCACAGCAGCGAGCCGATGCCGACGCCGATCGAAAACAATGCCAGCACCAGGATCTCCACGCTGGCGCCGCCACCGAGATACAACCGCGTGTAGTTCGGCAATTGCGCGGTCACCACGCCGCCGAAAAACCAGAACCACGAGATGCCGAGGATCGAATTGAACACCGCGCGCTGTCTTGCCGCGAGCTTCAGCACGCGGCCGCTTTCGGTGATGAAATTCCAGTTGAATTTCAAGTTCGGCGCCGCGGCGGGCACCCGCGGAATCGCGAAGCTGGCGATGAGTCCCAGCAATGCAACGCCGATCACCAACGCGGCCGCAGCCATCCAGCCGGAATGCGAAGCCATCGCCGCGCCGCCCGCGATCATGCCGACCAGGATCGCAATCGAGGTGCCCGTCTCCACCAGCGCATTGCCGCCCACCAGCTCTTCGCGATGCAACACCTGCGGCAGGATCGCGTACTTGATCGGCCCGAACACGGTCGAGTGCAGCCCCATCAGGAAGAGCACCACGAACAGCAGTACCGGACTCCTTGCGTAGAAGCCCCACGCCGCGACGCACATCGCCGCGATCTCGAACACCTTGACCCAACGGATCAGCGCGTGCTTCTCGTATTTCTCGGCAAGCTGGCCCGCGCTCGCCGAAAACAGGAAGAATGGCAGGATGAACAACGCCGGTGCGAGGTTCGAATAAAACCCGATCTGGCTGGTCGTCAGGCCCAACTGGAACCCGACCAGCACGATCGTCGCGTTGCGGAACGCGTTGTCGTTGAACGCCGCCAGCGACTGCACCGCGAAGAACGGCGCGAAACGGCGCTTGCCGAGCAAACGGAACTGGCTCATCGGTCCCCCTCGTGTCGCGATAGCCTACAAGCCGCGAGCCGTACAAGGGCTGCCGCGGACACGAAGCCACAAGCGCTTCCATGCGCCGGGGTGACGCGCCTCAGGAGCGCGCGAGCGCCCGGTGCCCGATGTCGCGGCGGAAGTACGCGCCGTCGAAATGGATCCGATCAACCGCTGCGTAGGCGCGCCCGCGGGCTTGCGGCAAGTCCTCCCCCAGCGCGCACACGCACAGCACGCGGCCACCGGCCGTGATCGCGTTGCCATCACCGTCGAGTTTCGTGCCGGCGTGGAAGACCTTTACGCCGGTACCGGAATCGATATCCGCGCCGGAAATCAGATCACCGTTTTTCGGCGTGCCGGGATAGCCCTGCGCCGCGATCACGACCCCGAGCGACGGACGCGGATCCCATTCCACCTCGATCTGCTCCAGCCTGCCATCCAATGCCGACTCGATGAGCGTCGCGAAATCCGATTGCAGACGCTGCATGATCGGCTGGGTTTCCGGATCGCCGAAACGCACGTTGAATTCGATCACCCTGGGCGCACCCGATTTGTCGATCATCAGACCGGCATACAGAAATCCGGTAAATGGCGCGCCTTCTTCTGCCATGCCGCGGAGCGTCGGCTCGATGATTTGCGCGCGGATGCGCCGCTCGACTTCCGGGGTCACCACCGGCGCCGGCGAATACGCGCCCATGCCGCCCGTGTTCGGACCGGTGTCGCCCTCGCCGACGCGCTTGTGATCCTGGCTTGACGCCATCGGAAGGTAGTGGACGCCGTCTGCCATCACGATGTAACTGGCTTCCTCGCCTTCGAGGAAGTCCTCGATCACGACGCGAGCCGATGCGTCGCCGAACGCGTGCGCATCGAGCATGTCGCGCAAGGTGCGCTCGGCTTCCGCCAGCGTCGTCGCCACCACGACGCCTTTGCCCGCCGCCAGTCCGTCCGCCTTGATCACGATGGGCGCGCCCCCGCTCTGGTCGGTGTGTGCACGCACGTGGTCGAGCGCAGGCTCCAGCGTGGTGAACACCGCGTAACCCGCCGTGGGGATGTGGTGGCGCGCGAGAAAGTCCTTGGTGAAGGATTTGGAACCTTCAAGTTGCGCTGCCGCTGCAGTCGGCCCGAAGATGCGAAGACCCGAGCCGCGAAACCGGTCCACCACGCCCGCGACCAGCGGCGCTTCCGGACCGACGACGGTGAAATCGACGCGCTCGTCCCGTGCGAGTTTCAGCAGCCCATCCAGATCGGTCGCTGAAACATCCGCGTTGCGCATGCGTGGTTCACGCGCGGTGCCGGCGTTGCCGGGCGCCACGACGACCTCGTCCACGTGCGACGATTGCGCGATTTTCCACGCCAGCGCGTGCTCGCGCCCGCCGGAGCCGATGACCAGAATTTTCATGCTTGTGATCGCGCAGCCAACCAGCCGCGCATTTTAACTGCCCATCGCGGACAGCAACGCCGCGTGCGGCAGCTTGCCCGCTTCGCTGCGCGGCAGCGCATCGACCAGCTTCAGGGGGCGCGGCAGGAACACCGGATCGATCTCGCAACGCAACGCATCGAGGATTGCGCAAGCGTCGAGTCCCGGCGCGACCGCCAGCGCGGCGATGCGGCGCACGCCCATGCAGTCGGTTTCATCCATCTGGAAGACCACGCCGTCGCGCACGCCGGGTACCGCCAGCAGTTTGTGGGTAAGGTCGCCCAGCGATGCACGTTTGCCCGCAATTTCGAGCAGATCGGTATTGCGCCCACGCAGCCGGAAACATCCACCGCCGTCGAGTTCGATGATATCGGCAAGCACCGTCGGCTGCAGAAGCTGCGGCCCGTCGACGCGGGTGCCATCGGGCTGAGGATGCAACGTCACGCCGCGATAGGGCGTCCACGCGTCGACTTGCGCCGTGCGGCGATGCGCGATCACGCAGGTTTCGGTGGACCCGAACACTTCCTGCACGGGTGCGCCGAAGCGCGCTTCGGCGTCACGTGCGAGTTCCGGCGGCAACGGCGCGGTGGCCGAGACGATGCCTGAAAAGACCGGCAGCGACTGGTTGGCATCGAGCAGCGCACGCAGGTGGACCGGCGTGGTCACCAGTATCCGCGGCTCGGGCAGGTCCGCCAACGCCGCCGCGATGTCCGCCGCGAAGAACGGCCGGCCGGCGTGGATGGCCGCGTGGCCGAACAGCGGCAACAGCACCGAGAATTCGAGTCCGTACATGTGTTGCGGCGGCACCGTCGCGACCACGTGGTAATCGCCCCCCGCCAGCGCGCGCAACAACGCGTCATTGTGGCCGCTGGAAATCGCGAGCTTCTCCCAGTGCTTGGGGTTGGCGCGCGGCACACCGGTCGAACCCGACGTGTAGCCGATCGCCGCCGGCAACTCGCCCGCGATCAGCGCCGGCGCATTGGGGGACGAAGTTTCAACATCGGTCGTGAAACGCAGGTATTGCGGCGGCGCCGGATCGAGCGCGGCGTCGCCCAGCGCGTAGCTTCCGGGGTGCGCTGCCAGCACGGCATCGACCGCGTGCGCCGCGCGCGATGGCGGCAAGAGATTGGTTTGCCCGCGCACAAGCAATGCCGTGAATGCGACCAGGAAGGCGTAGCGATCCTCGCACAGATTGACGGCCGCCTGTCCCGTGGGCAGGCGTGCCGCCAACGCGCCGACGTCGGCCAGGAAATGGTCCACCGTCACAGGCGCGGCTCCGCGCCACGCGATGATGCGCTGCCCCGACGTATTCGCCAGCAGGCTCCGCCGTGCGCCCGGGCTCGGGCTTTGCGGTGATGGATGAACGCTCGACACAGGAAACTCCCCAGTCCCCTCAGGCGCGAATGATAGCGCCGGTCACGGCATCCGTGATCGGCGTGGGTTTGTCGAGGCCACCCAGCGGCGCGTCCAGCACACCATCGGGTTCGTCGCCGAAGATCGCGCGGATGTCTGCGGCGCTTCGCGCCGGCGGCTCGCCATGGCGATTGGCGCTGGTGGAAACGATCGGGCCACCGAAGGCTCGACAAAGTGCCGCCGATGGCGCATGCGCGGTGACGCGCAACGCGATGCCGGCATGACCGCCTGCCACCCATTCCGGCACGCGCGGCGAGCGCGGAAAGATGAAGGTGTGCGCGCCGGGCCAGATCGCACCGGCGCGCGCGAAGGCGGATTCCGAAGCGTCGCCGATCCACGCGCGCACCTGCGCGAAATCGGCGGCGATCAACAACACGCCCTGCTCGGGTGGCCGCCGTTTCATCGCGAAGATGCGCTCGAACGCCTCGCGGTTGTCCGGATCGCAACCCAACCCGTACACGCCTTCCGTCGGATACGCCAGCACGCCGCCTTCGCGCAGCAGAGCCGCGGCGGCTTCGGCTTCATCGGCATTGAAAACACGCATGGATCAGAGGTCGAATGGCGGCATGTCGCCCGCCGGCGCATCTGCCGCGGGCTTTGCTCGCGATCGCTTTTTCGCGGCTGTTTTTTTGACCGCGGTTTTCTTCGCGGCAGATTTCTTTGCCGCCGATTTCGTGGTCGTCGCTTTCTTCGTGGCGGATTTTTTCGCCGGAGCCTTCTTCGGCGCTGCCTTTTTCGCCGCCGCCTTCTTGAACGCGCCGCGCCCGCGCCGCACCGGCGCGGCTTCGATCAGCGCCTTGCACTCGTCGTGGGTCAGCGATTTGGGTTCGCGGTCCTTGGGGATCTTCGCGTTCTTTTCGCCATCGGTGATGTACGGGCCATAGCGACCGTTCAGCACCTGGATGCCATCGCCGAAATCGGTGATGACGCGGTTGGCGATCAACTCCTGCTTTTCGCGGATCAGCTCGCGCGCACGCTCCAGCGTGATCGTGTAGGCGCTTTCGTCGCCCTTGATCGACGCGTACAGCGTACCTTTTTTGACGAACGGTCCGAAGCGGCCGATGCCGGCCGAGATAGCCTCGCCGTCGCCATCCTTGCCGAGTTCACGCGGCAGCTTGAACAGCTCCAGCGCTTCTTCCAGCGTGATGGTGTGCATGCTCTGGCCGGGCAGCAGCGATGCGAATTTCAGTTTTTCCTCATCCTTGTCCTTGTCGCCCAGCGCGGCATACGGCCCGTAGCGACCGAGCCTCACCGACACCGGCTTGCCGGTTTTCGGATCGTCGCCCAGGAGGCGCGCGCCGGTGGCCTCGGAGCGATCGACGGTTTCCATCTTGTCGTCGACCAGCGCCTTGAACGGTTTCCAGAACCCCGCCATCAAAGGCCGCCATTCCTCTTCGCCGCGGCTGACCGCGTCGAGTTCGTCCTCGAGCTTCGCGGTGAAGTCGTAGTCGACGTATTGCGTGAAATGCGCGGTCAGGAACTTGGCCACCGCGCGGCCCACGTCGGTGGGCTTGAAGCGCCGCGAATCCAGGATCACGTACTCGCGCGACAGCAATGTCTGGATGATGCTGGCGTAGGTCGACGGCCGACCGATGCCGTATTCTTCCAGGGTCTTGACCAGTGAAGCCTCGGAATAGCGCGGCGGCGGTTCGGTGAAGTGCTGGTCGGTGGCGATGTCGGTGAGCGGCACCACCTCGCCCTTGTCCAACGCCGGCAGCTTGCGCGATTCCTCGTCCTCGGCGGACTTCTGGTCGCGGCCTTCCTCGTACACCGCGAGAAAACCGGGATCGACCACGGTGGTGCCGGTGGCGCGAAAGCCGGCGTCGCCACCGCACGGAAATTCCACGGAAACGGTATTGAGCGTCGCCGGTTTCATCTGGCAGGCGACCGCGCGCTTCCAGACCAGGTCGTAGAGTTTCAACTGGTCGGGCGTGAGATAGGCCGCGACGGATTTTGGCGTGCGCAACGCCGAGGTCGGACGGACCGCCTCGTGCGCTTCCTGCGCGTTCTTGGACTTGGTCTTGTAGACCATCGCGTGTTCGGGCAGGCCCTGCCTGCCGAACTCGCGTTCGATCGTCTGCCGCAGCTCAGCCGTAGCTTCGCCCGAAAGGTGCGTGGAGTCGGTACGCATGTAGGTGATCAGGCCGACGTTGCCCTCCCCGCCCAGCGACACGCCTTCGTACAGGCCCTGCGCGATGCGCATGGTGCGGGAGGTCGCCATGCCCAGCTTGCGCGCCGCTTCCTGCTGCAGCGTGGACGTGGTGAACGGCGCGGCCGGCCGCCGCTGGCGCTGTTTCGACTGGATGTCGCCGACGGTCAGTTGGCCGCCCGCGGCCTTCAGCAACGCGTCGCGTGCGGCGTGCGCGTCGTTGCCGTTGGTGAGGTCGAACTGTTCGAACTTCTTGCCGTTGAGCTTGACCAGCCGCGCGCTGAACTCGCCGTCCCGGTGGGCGAGCTTCGCCTCGACCGTCCAGTATTCGCGCGGCACGAAGGCCTCGATCTCCTCCTCGCGCTCGACGATCATGCGCAGCGCCGGCGACTGCACGCGTCCGGCCGACAGCCCTCGCTGAACCTTGCGCCACAGCACCGGCGACAGGTTGAAGCCGACCAGGTAATCCAGCGCGCGGCGCGCCTGCTGGGCGTCGACCATGTGGTGCGACAGCTTGCGCGGGTGCGCCACGGCCTCCTTGATCGCGCGCGGGGTGATTTCGGAAAACACCACGCGATGGGTTTCCTTGTCCTTGAGCAGTCCGCGCTGTTTCAGGATCTCGCTGATGTGCCAGCTGATCGCCTCGCCTTCGCGATCCAGGTCGGTTGCGAGGTAAATCGATTCGGCCACCTTGGCCGCCTTGGCGATTTCATCGACGTGCTTGATGTTCTTGTCGATCAGCGCGTAGTCCATCGCGAAATCGTGGTCGGGATCGACCGCGCCTTCTTTCGGCTTGAGGTCGCGGACGTGCCCGTAGGAGGCCAGCACCTTGAAGTCGGTGCCGAGGTATTTGTTGATCGTCTTGGCCTTGGCGGGCGACTCGACGATGAGGAGATTCTTGGCCATGTCTTGAACAAAATCCATGGGCGGCGGGGCCGCCCCCTATATATAGTGAACGCATGCGCAGGGTGGGCGTGTCAAGCCTGACCGGCCGCAAGCCGCTGCCAGCGGCCGTTCAGGGCCGGCGCCACCACGCCTTCCAGCTCCAGCAAAAGCAGCATCGAAGAGAGGGCCGCCGGAGCAAGACCGGTGCGGTTCGCCAACTCATCCAGCGAGGCCGGTCCGTCACCCAGACTGGCGAGAAGTGATGCGTAATCAGGGTCTTGCGTCCTCGCTGGTGAATCATGATCCGGTTCGGCTGCGGCGGTTTCCAGCCGCGCCCGCAACCCGGCGCCCTGAGCCAGCGCGGCCGGCCCAAGCGCCTCGATCACCTCGGCCGCGGTCTCGACCAACCGGGCGCCGTCCCGGATCAGTCGATGGCAGCCCTTGGCCAGCGGATTGTGGATGGAACCCGGCAATGCGAACACTTCGCGGCCGGCTTCCGCTGCCAGACGTGCCGTGATCAGCGACCCCGATTGCAGTCCCGCCTCGACCACCAGCGTGCCCAGTGCCAGTCCGGCAATCAGCCGGTTGCGGCGCGGGAAATGATCCGGCCGGGCTTCGGTACCGGGCGGAAACTCGCTGACGACGGCGCCATGCTGCTCGATCCGGGCCGCAAGCTCGCGATGCTTGCGCGGATAAACCAGATCCGGACCCGTCCCGACCACCGCCACGGTGAGCGCACCGCATTCCAGCGCGGCGGCATGCGCCGCGCCATCGATGCCATCGGCCATGCCACTGGTGATGGCCAAGCCCGCGCGGCCGAGGGTGCGGGCAAAATCCCGCGCATTGGCGAGCCCCTGCGCGCTGGCGCTGCGCGCGCCCACGATGGCAATCTGGGGCGCCAGCAGGGTTGCGGGGTCGCCCGCGACGAACAAGGCGGCGGGCGGCGAGGGCGTGGTTTCCAGTTGCGGCGAAAAGTCGTCCTCGTTGCAGCGAAGCAGGCGGTGCCCCGGCTGCGCCAGCCATGCAAGATCGGCCTCCAAACGTGCGGCATCCGGTCGTTCGATCCATTCGATCGCGGGCTGATCCGGAGCTGCGGCATGGCGAAGCCTGCGGATGTCGCGGCAAATCGCGCGCGCCGACCCCGCTTGCTGCAGCAACGCGCGAATGCCGGCCGCTCCCAGGCCGGGCGCGCGCAACAAGGTCAGCCATGCCAGCAGTTCGTCGAGGTCATCCATCCAGCAAGTGTACGGTGGCCGTCAAACGAAAACGGCGCGGACAAGCCGCGCCGTCGTGTAGGAAATTCCCCAATTTTCCGCTCAGGGCGGCCGTTGTGGAAAGTCAGGCCATGGATGGCCGCTCTGGTGCCGACAAACTGCTCAAAGCTATACGCGCGTGCTAGTTCCATGATGCAGCGATCATGAACGATCGCAAAATTATTGCGGTGCTTGCACCGTGTCGCGTACCTTCACCGGACGGATACCGTCCATCACCAGCCCGTAACTCACGTGGGTGAAGGTGCGGAACACCATCACGTGACCCACGAACTCGGCCGGCAGCTTGACCTTCGGCCCGAAGTCGCGACGGTCGGTATGCCCCGTCACCAAGTCGGGCACGGTATCGCCCGGCTGGTAGATCGCGAAGGTAGTGCCGTTGTCGACGCCGTCGTCGCTGCCGACGTTCAGCGCGACGACATCCATCGGGCCCTGCACCGAACTGCCGTCGTAGCCATTGGACAGCGCCATGACGTAGGCATTGGCGGGCGCAGCCTGCGGCGGGTGCGGGTAGAAGGTGTAATCGTACGGCGTGTCGTTGACCGGCATCAGGCGATCGCCGGCGCGGATTTCCATACTGGCGTTGGTGAGCAGCAAGGTTGCCGGATCGCCGTTCTTCAGCACCTCGGCGGTTCCGATCACGCGCACCTCGGTGCCGATTTCGTTGCCGCGACCGAAGTGACCGTCGTTGCGGAAATCTTCCTGCCACGGGCCGGGCACCAGGTCGACGTTGCTGTTGACCAGATGCGCGACCTCGTCGCCCCTGCCGCCGTCGCCGAATTCACGGAACACGTGGCTGGGACGCACCACCGCGAACCGCTGGCCGACGCTCGCCGCCGGCAGGTTGCGCACGTACAGGTTCATGCCCTCGGTGGCGCGCGGCGCGTTTTCTTCCACCGCCACCACGTAGGGCGTCCGGTTGAGTTCGGCCGCGGCAAGGACCCGATAGTCCTTGAGGAAGGGCTCGATGGCCGACAGTGGAATGGTCGGGATCGGATTGGCCTCGACGCTGGCGCGCTTGGCCACGTGCAGGCCATTCACGTCCAGGTCCAGCACATCACCCGGGTAAATGCGATGCGGGTTGTAGACCTGCTGGTTGACGTCCCAGATTTCCGGCCACAGCCACGGCTTCTGGAGGAAGCGCGCGGAAATGCTCCACAGCGTGTCGCCCTTCTTCACCACGTAGGTGTGCGGGTGATCGGCGCGCAGTCCGGCACCGGCTGCATAGGCGGCGAACGTGATCAGCAGGCCCGCGATAAGCGCAAGCAGTTTCTTAACCATGACCGGCAATCCCCCGATCCCCCGCAAGTTTCGGCCGAGTGTACCCGAATGCTCGGCCGCGGCAAGCACATATTTCACATTTGGTGATGGACTGAACACTGCGGGTCGACATTGGTCTCCTGCTACGCTATCCGGGGCGTGAAAATGGCCAGCGGCGGCCCCATTTCCCCATGCCGAAACCTGATTCCCGTGCTTTTTGAGCCATGGCCAAACTCGACATCCTCGAATTTCCCGACCCGCGCCTGCGACTAGTCGCGCAACCGGTCGAAACCTTCGACGCCGACCTGAAGCGGCTCGCCGACGACATGCTGGCCACCATGTACGACGCGCCCGGCATCGGTCTGGCCGCGACCCAGGTCGACGTCCAGAAGCGCCTGCTGGTGCTGGATATTTCCGAAACGCATGACGACCCGCAGGTGTTCATCAACCCCGAAATCCTGGAAAGCCGTGGCACCGAAGTGTGCCAGGAAGGGTGTCTGTCCTTTCCGGGCGTGTACGCCGACGTCGAGCGCAGGGACTGGATTCGCGTGAAGGCGCAAGATGTCACCGGCAAGGCATTCGAATTCGAAACCGACGGGCTGCTGGCGGTGTGCATCCAGCACGAGATGGATCATCTGGTCGGCAAGGTGTTCGTCGATTACCTGTCGCCGCTGAAACGCTCGTTGCTGCTGCGCAAGCTGGAGAAGCAGCGGCGCCACGCGGGCTGAGCGGCCGGTGCAACGGCCGAAACTGGTATTCGCCGGCACACCGGACTTCGCGGTGCCGGGATTGCGTGCGTGCATCGAAGAGGGTGATGTCGTCGCGGTCTACACCCAACCCGACCGCCCGGCTGGCCGCGGCCGCAAGCTGACGCCCAGCCCGATCAAGCAGGCGGCATTGACCACGGACATTCCCGTCGAGCAACCGGAATCGCTGAAGTCAGCGGAAGCTCGACAGCGTCTGCGCCACTACGCGCCCGACCTGATGGTGGTGATCGCCTACGGCTTGATCCTGCCGCGCAGGGTGCTGGCAATTCCGCGCCTCGGCTGCTGGAACGTGCACGCCTCGCTGCTGCCGCGCTGGCGTGGCGCCGCACCCATCCAGCGCGCGATCCTGGCGGGCGATGCCGAAACCGGCGTGTGCCTGATGCAGATGGACGCGGGACTCGACACCGGCCCGGTGTTGCTGTCGGAATCGACGCCGATCGACGCCGCCGACACCGGCGGTTCCCTGCACGACCGGCTGGCGGACATCGGTGCGCACGTACTGGCGGATGGCTTGCGGCGCGTCATCATGGGTGAGGTTCTGCGCGCAACGCCGCAGCCTGAAACCGGTGCGACCTACGCCAACAAACTCGACAAGGCCGAGGCGAAGCTGGACTTCGCGCGACCCGCAATCGAACTTGAACGCAACGTGCGCGCGTTCGACCCGTGGCCAGTGGCGGAAGCGGTGGTGGCGGGCGAGCGTGTGCGGGTTTGGCAAGCTGAAGCAAGGGACCGTGGTCCAGGGGTCGAGGATGGGACGAAACCGGGAGCGATTGTCGCGGCTTCGAAACACGGCATCGACGTCGCCTGCGGCGAGGGCGTGTTGCGCATCCTGAAGCTGCAACGCGCCGGCGGCCGGGTAATCGACGCGGCGGATTATCTGAACGCACGCGCCGGGTTGCGCACCGCATGACCGATACCCGTGCACTGGCGGCCCAAGTGCTGGCGGACGTCGCGCTGCGTGGTGCATCGCTGCGCGAGCACCTGCAGCCGGCACAATCGAAGCTGGTCGATGCACGCGACCGCGCATTCCTGACCGCGCTGTGCAACGAAGGCGCGCGCTGGTGGCTGCGCTTCGACAAGGCGCTGGATGGGCTGTTGCAGCAGCCGCTGCGCAAACGCGAACCCACACTGCACGCCTTGCTGGTACTGGGGCTGGTGCAACTCGAAGTCCTGCACCTGCCGCCGCACGCGGCGGTGGCGGCGACGGTGGAAGCGACGCGTGCGTTGCAGCGCGGTGGTTTCTCGAAACTCGTCAACGCGGTGCTGCGGCGCTGGCTGCGCGAGCGCGAAGGGTTGAATGCAATACTCGATCGCGAGCAGTCGACACGCTTCGCGCATCCGCGCTGGATGGTGGAGGCACTCGCGCACGATTGGCCGGACCACGTCGACGACATCCTCGCCAAAAACAACCAGCCTTCGCCGCCGATGCTGCGGGTCAATTCCCGCCGCGCGACACGTGAAGCGGCGGTGCTGGAACTCGCCGAAGCCGGCATTCTCGCCAAGTCGCACGCATGGCTGCGCGACGCCTTGCAACTCGATGGGCACGCCGACATTGCACGCCTGCCGGGTTTCGCAAAAGGACATTTCTCCGTGCAGGATGGCGCCGCGCAATGCACGGCCAATCTCATGGATCTGCATGACGGCATGCGCGTTCTGGACGCCTGTGCCGCACCGGGCGGCAAGGCGTGCCACATGCTCGAGCACGCAGATTTGGAACTATTGGCGCTCGAGCGTGACCCCGCACGCGCGAATTCCATCCGCTCCAATCTCGAACGCCTGCATCTGGCGTGCGAACTTCGAAACGGCGATGCCGGCAATCCGGGGGCATGGTGGGACAGAAAACCGTTCGATCGCATCCTGCTGGACGCGCCGTGCTCGGCCACCGGCGTGATTCGCCGCCATCCCGACATCAAACTGCATCGACGCGCGAGCGATATCCCGCAACTCGCGCGCGAACAGGCGCGCCTGCTGGAAGCATTGTGGCCGCTGCTGGCGCGACATGGACGACTCGTGTATGCAACGTGCTCGGTGCTGCACGAGGAAAACGAACGTGTCGTCGCCGGGTTTCTCGATGCGCACCCGGACGCGCAGCCCGAACGGTGCGATTTGCCCGTCGGGCGCGCGGCCGGCGCGGGCTGGCAGATCCTGCCAGGCGAAGGCGGGCTCGATGGCATGTATTACGCTGTGATCGCGAAGGCATAATTCGTGCGATCGTCCCTGATCGCCGTACCATCCCGTCCATTTCGAAGCCGAGCTCATCGCTCTTGGGAAGATCAGAACGGACCTCCGTGGCCTGACTTTTCACGACAGCCGCTGTGAACCGATCGGTAATGGATCACACGTACAATCGCGGCAACTTCGCGCCATGACGACCATGCCGCCTGCCCACAACTCCCGCCGCTGGTTCGAAGACGAACGCGTGCAGCTTGTGTTGCTGTTCGTGTTCGCGCTGTTGTTGCTGGGTCTCGGCATCGGCCTGCGCGATCCATGGCCGTCGGACGAGCCGCGCTTCGCGCTGGTTGCGCGCGAAATGCTGGCCAGCGGGCAGTGGCTGTTTCCGCATCGCGGTGTGGAGCTTTATTCCGACAAGCCACCGATGTTCATGTGGCTGGAAGCCTGCGCGTACGCGATCACCGGCGGCTGGCGCGGCTGGTTCCTGCTGCCTTCGTTGCTTGCCGGACTCGGCAGCATTGCGCTGGTGTACGACTTCGTGCGTCGGCAATGGAATCATCGCGCCGGATTGCTTGCCGCCGCCGCGGTACTCGTCAGCTTCGATTTCACGTTCCAGATGCGCGGCGCCCAGATCGACGGCGTGGAAACGTTCTGGATCACGCTGGCAATGTACGGCTTGTTGCGGCACTTGCTGCTCGGTCCCGCGTGGCGCTGGTACGCGCTGGGTTTTCTTGCAGCCGGCCTCGGCGTCATCACCAAGGGCGTCGGCGTGATCGCGCTGCTGGTGTTCGTGCCATTCTGGTTCGTGCGCTGGCGCGGCTGGAATGGCGCGCTGCCGACGCAGGGCTGGAATGCGCGCTGGTGGCTCGCGCTGCTGTTCCTGGTTCCGATCCTGGGTTGGGCGTTGCCGATGCTGTGGTCGGCGCTGCACGTGCACGCGGGCGATCCGGCTTACGCGCGCTACGCGCACGACATCCTGCTCGGCCAGACTGTGTCCCGCTACGCCGAACCCGCGCATCACATCCACCCGTGGTGGTTTTACCTGTCGGTGATCGCGTTCGAATGGCTGCCGCTGTCGCTGGCGATTCCTTGGGCGATCCCCGGCTGGTCGCGCGCGCTGCGCGCGAAAGATGCACGCACGCTGCTGCCGCTCGCTTGGGTGGTGCTGGTGGTGATCTTCTTTTCGTTGAGCGGCGGCAAGCGCGACGTATACATCCTGCCCGCGCTGCCGGTCACCGCGATCGCGCTCGCGCCACTGTTGCCCGATGTCCTCCGGCGCGCGTCGTTTCGCTGGGCGTTGTGGGCGCTGACGTTGGCCTTGGCGCTGGTGCTGTTGATCGCCGGATTGGGCATGCATACCGGCCATCTGCACAAGCTTGTAACGTTGGCGTCCTCGGCGCTGGACGGTTCACCGCAACCGCTCACCGCCATGATTCTTGGTATCGGCAGCGCGGGCGTGCTGATCGCCCTGATCGGACGGCCGCGGCATGCGCCGTGGGGCTGGTGTGCGTTCGCATTGGTGGCATGGGGCTCCTGGGGCCTGGTTGCCTACCCATTGCTCAACGGCTATTCGTCGTCGCGCGCGGTGATGGCGCGCACCGCCAGCCTCGTGCCTGCGGGCGATACGATCGGACTGGTGGCCTGGAAGGAACAGAATCTGCTGATGCTGGACATGCTCGACCGCAAGACAGCCAACTTCGGTTTCAAGCTGGCTTGGCATGAACAGTTGCGACAAGCGCTCGCGTGGCAGGCCGCCGATCCTGCGCACCGCTGGATTTTCGCGTACGGCAATACACTGACGCCGTGCGTGCGCGAAGCGGATGCCATCCACGTCGGCCACGCCAATCGCCGCGAGTGGTATCTCTTCAACCGTCGTGCTGTGGTTCCGGGCTGCATCCCACCGAAGGCCGACGATGCGGGACAATTCGGCGCGTATGAACCCGACGACGACTGATGCCGGTTCCGTACATCTGCTCGGCTTCGACAATGGCGTCGGGCTGTCGCGCGACCTGCGCCTGCTCGCCGAAACCCTGCGCGCACGCGGCTACCGCGTGCAGCTCACCGACACCCGCCGACGCGGCGGGCTGCCGGGTTTGATCCAGCGCACGCGAGGCAAATGGCACGCGGCACGGCTCGCGAGCAGGCAGCGCCATGGCCGGTCCCCGCCGTTCGATTTCGTGCTGATGGAAGAACACATCGCGCCGGCCTTCCTGGACGATGCACCGCGCCGCGTATTGCTGCCGCACCCGGAATGGTTTTTGCCGCGCGACATGGAGCTGCTGCATCGCATCGACCTCGTGCTCGCGAAAACGCGGGAAGCGCAACGCATCTTTGCCGACAGAGGTTGTCGCGCCCTCTGCATCGGCTTCACCAGCGAGGATCGGCACGACGCATCGGTGCCGCGGGAACGCGCGTTTTTCCATCTGGCGGGCTCAAGCCGCACCAAAAACACCGGGCCGCTGCTGGCGTTGTGGCGTCGGCACCCCGAATGGCCGCGATTGACCGCGGTGCAGCACCCGAAGGAAGCGAACGGCGGAGCGCCGGCGGCGAACATCGAGCACCGCATCGGCTACCTCGATGATGCGGAACTGAAACGCTTGCAGAACGCGCATCGCTTCCACCTGTGCCCGTCGGCCACCGAAGGCTTCGGTCATTACATCGTCGAGGCGATGAGTGTCGGCGCGGTCGTGATCACGCTGGACGCCCCGCCGATGAACGAGATGATCACGCCCGACCGCGGGTTACTGGTGCCATGGTCCCACAGCCGCACCCAGCACCTCGCTACCACGTTTCACTTCGAAGACGCGGCGATGGAACGGGCGATCGAACACGCGCTCGCCATGGATGATGCACGCTGCGATGCCGTGGGTGCCGCCTCCCGCGCGTGGTACGAAGCCGAGCGCGCGGCGTTGCCGGACCGATTGGATGCCGCGCTGCGCGGCATGCTGGCGCATACATGATCCGGGTCAACCTGATTGCGCGCGACAACGGCTTCGGGCTCAGCCGCAATCTGCACCTGCTGCACGACGCGCTGGCTGCCGCGGGTTTCGACGTCACCCTCAGCGGCATCCGCCGCGGCGCGCTGCGCAAGGTTGTGCACCCCGTGCGACTGCGCGCCCAAACGCTCGCGCGCCGGGTCGCCGGCCGCGGCGCGCAACGCTGGGACGTCAACCTGATGCTGGAACGCGTGCGACCCGAATACCTCGCCACCGCGCATCGCAACGTGCTGCTGCCGCATCCGGAATGGTTCGACGAACGCGACCGCCAATGGCTGTCGTGCCTCGATCGCGCGTTCGTGCTGACGCGCCATGCCATTCCGATTTTCGAGTTACTCGGTTTGAAGACCGAATACACCGGATTCACCAGCGAGGATCGCCGCGATCCGTCGGTGCCCCGCGAACGCGCGTTCTTTCATCTTGCCGGACGCAGCGCCAACAAGGGCACGGACACGCTGCTCGCGACGTGGCGCAAGCATCCCGAATGGCCACGCCTCACCATGCTGCAGAGTCCGCGCGCCGCGCGCGAAGTCGTGCACGCGCCGAACATCGTGCACCGGGTTGATTACATTCTTGACGACGAACTGAAGCGCATCCAGAACGCGCACCGCTTCCATCTCTGTCCGTCCGAAACCGAGGGCTTCGGCCACTACCTCGTGGAAGCGATGGGCGTGGGCGCGGTAGTCGTGACGCTGGACGCGCCGCCGATGAATGAAATGGTGACGCGCGAACGCGGCGCACTGATCATGCCTTCGCGGACCGGCACGCAGAGCCTCGCCACCACGTACTTCTACGACGAAGCCGCGCTGGAGCGCGCCGTCGAACGCCTGCTGGCAACGTCCGAGGTTGAACTCGAACGCATGGGCACGGCCGCGCGAGCCTGGTTCGAGGACAACGACCAGGCCTTCCGAACGCGGATCGCTGAAGCCGTTCGCGCGCTCGTCACCTGAATCACGGCGCCGAATACATCCAGCGCAGCGTTTCTTCCAGCGCCATCGACGGCGCGAACCCGGTGAGCTCGCGCAGGTGCGCGTTCGAACCCACCAACCGCTTGACCTCATTGCTGCGCACGAACGCGGGGTTCACCCGCACATCGATCGCGTAACCGGCAATGCGCGTCATCATCTCCAGCACGTCGCCCAGCGAATGCGCGATGCCGGAGCAAAGGTTGACGACCTCACCCGCGGGCGCCTTCCCGACGATCGCGGCATACGCGCGCGCGATGTCGCGCACGTCCGAGAAATCCCGCGCGACGCCGGTGTTGCCGAGCTCGATCGTCCTTTCGCGGCGCCTGAAATGCGCGACGATCTTCGGGATCAGGAAGTTTTCGTGCTGGCCCACGCCGGTGTAGTTGAACGGCCGCACCAGCACAATGGGAAGTCGATCCATCCAAAGCCGTGCCATGTATTCCATCGCGAGCTTGGACACGGCGTAATCGTTGGCCGGGGCGGGCGGCGTGTTTTCACCGATGGATTCGACGAGGGCGTTGCCGTAGATGTTGGCGCTGCTGGCCAGCACCACGCGACGCGGTTTCACCTCGGATGCCGCCAGCGCATCCAGCAGATTGCGCGTGCCGACCACATTGGTGCGGTAGATTTCGTCCGCGTCACCATGCGCGACGAACGAAATCGCGGCCAGGTGCAGCGCCACGTCGGCGCGGGCCTCCGCGACCGCCTTACGGACTGCTGCGCGATCCAGCAGATTCGCGCGCAGCACGCCTTCGCACGGCGGATCGCCGTCGTGCGCCAACCCGACGACCTCGTAGCCGGCCGCTTCGAGTTCGGCCGCGACGTAGCGGCCGGTGAAGCCGTGATAACCCGTCAGCAGCGCGCGCGGCTTGTCAGAACGAGACGCCACGTTCCACCCGCTTGAGATCGGCTTCCACCATCATCCGGCACAGGTCTTCCAGCGAAGTCTTGGCCTGCCAGCCCAGCACGTCGCGCGCGTGCGCGGCGTCGCCGATCAGCATTTCAACTTCCGCTGGACGATAGAACTTCGGGTTGATCCGGACCGTGACCTTGCCGGTGTCGGTACGGATGCCGACTTCATCCTGGTCTTCGCCCTGCCACTCGATGCCGATGCCGGCGGCCTTGAACGCGAGCGCCGCGAAGTCGCGCACGGTTTCGGTACGTCCGGTCGCCAGCACGAAGGTGTCCGGCTGCTGCGCCTGCAGCATCCGCCACATGCCTTCGACGTATTCCGCGGCATAGCCCCAGTCGCGCTTGGCATCGAGATTGCCCAGTTCCAGGTGTTCCTGTTTGCCGAGCTTGATCCGCGCCACCGCGTCGGTGATCTTGCGGGTCACGAACTCGCGTCCGCGCAGCGGCGACTCGTGGTTGAACAGGATCCCGCTGGCGCCGAAGATCCCGAAGGATTCGCGGTAGTTGACCGTGCTCCAGTGCGCGAACAGCTTGGCCACGCCATAGGGACTGCGCGGCCAGAACATCGTGTGTTCGTTCTGCGGTACCGCCTGGACTTTCCCGAACATC
>JAICIW010000327.1 GCA_025928735.1 Rhodanobacteraceae bacterium
CGCGTGGCGCTTCCATCCGGCCATCCGCGACGGCCATGCGATCGAAGCCTGGGTGATCGTGCCGGTGCGCTTCAATCTCGATCGGGGCTGATGCCACTACCCCTTACCGCGCGGCATCCATGACGGATGCCGCGCGTGCGTCAATGCGCGGTCGGCGCCGCCTGCGGTGGGTCGGCATGCGGCCGCGACGCGCGCACGATCAGCCACACCAGCGCGGCGATGCACAGCGCCGGCAGCATCAACGGCAGCAGCGCAAACAACACGATCGGCACCACCAGCAGCGCGGCGAAACCGACGGCGAACAATGCGAACACGCCGCCGAACAATGCGCCGATCAAGCCGAAGGTCAGCTTGAACAGTCCGGCGATCAGCGCACCGAACAACCAGCACGCACCGACCACCACCAGCACCAGAATTCCGAGTTCGAACATTGGACCTCCTCGCCGTCCGACGACGGCCACCGCGAATCCATACCGCGCATCCAGTATGCGCCGCTTCGGCATCGCGGGGAGCATGACTCACGACCCATGACTTCCGACGCATGCCGCTATTGTCAACTGCGCTATAGTGTACTCGCCTATACAGGCGTTGCAAGCGGATCGCGATGTCGGAAACAGACGTCCACCTGAAAAAATTCGAGAAGGAGCTGGCCGCCGGCACGGTGTCGCTGGTGCTGCTGGCCGTACTCGCGGCCGCGCGCGAACCACTGTACGGCTACCAGATCGCCAAACGGCTGGAACGCGAAGCCGGCGGCGTGCTGGTCGGCAAGCAGAGCGCGCTGTATCCGGTGTTGCGCAACCTGAGCGCGGCGGAATTGCTGGACACGTTCGTCGAACCTTCCGAAGCCGGACCGCCGCGACGCTATTACCGCATCACCCCGCTGGGCCGAAAAGCCCTGCGCGAATGGACGGGCGCCTGGACTTCCACCCGCAGTTTCGTCGATTCCGTGCTTGCCGATCGTTGAAGGGAAAGACATGCATTCGTCCAAAACCACACCCGCGCAGTGTCACAACGACATGCCCCGTCCGAAGCCGATCCGCAGCGCGAGAGGAGCAACGCCATGACCACGCCGCAAACCATCAAGCAATACCTCGCGCAACTGCGGGCAGCGCTTGCGGGCGCCGACCCGGCGATGATCCAGGACGCGCTGTACGACGCCGAGGAACACCTGCGTTCGGAACTGGCCGAAAATCCCGGCATGAGCGAGGCCGAACTGCTCGCGAAGATCGCCACCACGTATGGCGCGCCGGAAGAAGTCGCGGACATCTACCGCACCACCGAGAAGACCGTGGCACGCGCATTGCGTTCTCCACCACCGCGACCGCGACGTTCGGCACTCGGCCGCTTCTTCGGCGTGCTGGCGGACCCGCACACGTACGGCGCCATGTTTTACATGCTGCTGGCGCTTGCCACCGGCATCTTCTATTTCACCTGGGCGGTCACCGGACTGGCGCTGTCGGGCGGATTTGCGGTGATGATCTTCGGCCTGCCCTTTTTCCTGCTGTTCATGGCGTCGGTGCGCGGACTATCGCTGCTGGAAAGCCGCATCGTGGAAGGCATGCTGGGCGTCCGGATGCCGCGACGGCCGCCCTACACCGAACGCGAACGGCCTTGGCGCGAACGCATCGTCGAGATGCTGACCGACCCGCGCACCTGGGCGACGCTGTTCTACATGATCCTGATGCTGCCGCTCGGCATCGCCTACTTCGTGACCGTGGTGGTGCTGTCGGCCGTGTCGCTGGCGCTGATGTTCACGCCGATCGCGATGGCGTTCGACTTCTTCGGCTGGGGCCGCGATTTCGTCAACGGCTACGTGACGATAAATTGGGGCTTCGGCGCGCACATCCCGGGCTGGGGCGATGCGATTGCGATGTTCGTGGTCGGCTTCTTCCTGCTGTTCGGCATGCTGCATCTGGTGCGCGCGATCGGTCACGTGCACGGCGCGCTGGCGAAGCACCTGCTGGTGAAGTCCGCGCGCGTTTGAACGCGCCGCGCCGTGATCACGGCGCGGGCGGCGTATTCCCGGCCGACCTGCGCAGTTTCCCGAGCAAAGGCTCAAGCAGGTCCAGCGGCAGCGGAAACACGATGGTGGTGGTCTTGTCGCCCGCGACTTCGACCAGTGTCTGCAGGTAGCGCAACTGGATCGATTGCGGCTGCCCCATGAGCGTCTGCGCCGCCTGCATCAGCTTCTCGGACGCTTGCAGTTCGCCCTCGGCGTTGATGATCTTGGCGCGCCGCTGGCGCTCGGCCTCGGCCTGGCGCGAGATCGCGCGGTACATGCTTTCTTCCAGGTCTACCTGCTTGATCTCGACGTTCGAGACCTTGATGCCCCAAGCGTCGGTGTGCTGGTCGAGGATGCCCTGGATGTCGGCGTTGAGCTTCTCGCGCTCGCTCAACATTTCGTCCAGTTCATGCCGGCCGAGCACCGAGCGCAGCGTGGTCTGGGCGAGCTGACTGGTGGCCTCGCGTGCATCTTCCACCTGGATCACCGCCTTTTCCGGATCGATCACGCGATACAGGATCATCGCGTTGACCTTCACCGGCACGTTGTCGCGCGAGATCACGTCTTGCGGCGGCACCTCCACCACGATCGTGCGCAGGTCGACCCGAACCATCTGCTGCATGATCGGAACCAGGATGATGATGCCCGGCCCCTTCACCGCCTGGAACCGGCCGAAAAGGAATACGACGCCACGGTCGTACTCGCGCAGGATCTTGATCGACGACAGCAGGATGATCAGAACGATGATGACGATCACCGCGATGACGGGATACATGCTCACGGGGGTGCCTCCTTCGGAACAGCCAAGGGTTTCACATCCAGAACCAGGCCATGCATGGCGGTGACCGAGATGGCTTGACCGCGCGCCAGCGGCACCTCGGAACGGGCCTGCCAGCGCTCGCCGTGCACGTGCACCGCACCGCGGCCTGCGAAATCGGCCACCACTTCGCCGATCGCGCCGATCATTTCCTCGCGAC
>JAICIW010000132.1 GCA_025928735.1 Rhodanobacteraceae bacterium
GCCTGGATGCGAAACACCGAGTGCGCGAGCCAGGTGCCGCCCAACGCTGCCGCCAGCATCGCGGTGAAGCCGGAGATCGCGCCCAGCATTCCGAATTCGCACAGCGCCGCCATCCGCAACTGATCGCGGCGCGCGCCCAGCGTGCGCAGCAATGCCGCTTCGTGGCGGCGTTCGGCGGCGCTCATGGTCAGCGCGGCAGCCAATACCAGCGCGCCGGCCAGCAGGCTGAAGGCCAGCACCCAGCGTGCGGCAGCGGTCACTTGCGCCACGATCTGGCGGGCGCGATCGAGCAACGCATCCACGTCGATCAACGACAGGTTGGTGAAGGTGCGCGAAAACGTCGCGAGCTCCCGCGCGTGGCCGGGCGGCAGATGGAAGCTCGCGATCCACGTATGCGGCAGCGTTGCCCCGTGCGCGGGATCGAGCATCACGAAGAAGTTGACGTTGAAGCGGCTCCAGTCCACCTCGCGGATGCTGGTCAGCATGGCATCGATGCGCGTGTCGCCGATCAGGAACGCGAGCCGGTCGCCGAGGTGCAGATCGAATCGTCGCACCCACGCCACGTCCAGCGAGACTTCCGCGTCGTGGGCGTTCGGCGCAAACCATTGCCCGGCGACGATGCGATTGGCCGGCGGCAGCGATGCGCCCCATGAAAGACGTACCTGCTGCTCGGCATCATGTTGCGTCTCGCGGTCGTGGAAGGCCATGCGATCGACGTCCACGCCGTTGACCGCCACCAGTTTGCCGACCGCGACCGGCATGTCATTGAAACGCGTCGCGCCGAGTTTCGAAAGCGCGTCGTGCACCGCGGCGCGTTGCGCATCCTGCACGTTCACGACGAACCAGTTGGGCGTATCGGGCGGCAGCTCGCGGCGCCAGTTGTCGAGCAACGCGGGGGCGACGACCGCAAGCAGCAGCAATGCGGTCAAGCCCAGCGTGATCGCGCAGGCTTGCACCACGCTCAAGGCACGGCGACGCGCCAGTGCACTTGCCCCCAGCCGCAGCGCCGGATGCAGACGTGCGACGAAGCGTCGCACCAGCCACAGCAACGCGAGCGTCAATAGCGACGTCAGGAGCGCGGCGCCCGCCAGCGACGCGGCCAATACGCTCGCCAGTTTCCAGCTTCCCGTCTGCAGCGCGATCAGTCCGACTGCGACCGCGACGGGTACGAGGTAGAGCAGGTCGAAATGGCGTGGCACCCGGGCGGCACTCTGGCGGAACACCGCGACCGGCGGCACGGATTTCAGTTTCGCCAGCGGCGGCAGCGCGAATCCGGCGAGCACCGCAAGCCCGACGCCGGCCGCGGCGAAGGCGGGTCCCAGCGGCAGCGGCGCCTGTTGCGCGGAAGGCGGCAATAAACCGTGGGCGTAGGCGAACGCGATCGCGGCGAGCGCCAGCGCGATGCCCGCGCCCGCCAGCGCCGCGAGCACCGCAGGCACTGCAAGTGTCCACGCGAGGCTGCCAAACGCGAATCGCGACGACGCGCCCAGCGCGCGCAACAACGCGATCTCGTCGGTCTTGCGGCGTGCGTAGCGTTGCGCCGACAACGCCACCGCGATACCGGCCAGCAACGCCGCGAGCAGCGCAGCGAGGCGCAGGAAGGTGCCCGCGCGCTCGAACGCGACCGCGAGGCGCTGCTGTACTTCTTCCGGTGTGACCAGGCGCGCGTCGTTCGGCAGATGCGCCTTGGCCCACGTGCGCCAGGCATCCACCGGCGCCACCGCGCCGGCGATCAGCAGGCGGTGGCGGGCGCGGCTGCCGGTGCCGAGCAGACCCGCGCTTTTCGCATCGGCCAGCGCCATCACCGCGCGTGGCGCCAGCGCGACCAGATCGCCGCCACCGGGCTGTTGCTCGATTTGCCCGGTGACCACGAGATGCATCCCGCCGACCTGCACGCGTTGGCCGGGCGCGACATCGAGCGCCACCAGCGCGCGGTGGTCGAGATATATCGAACCCGCAGGTGGCGCGTGCATCGATCGATCGACGCCGTCGCGGGCCCCGATCACCAGCTTGCCGCGCAGCGGCCATGCGGCGTCGGCCGCCACCACCTGCAGCAATTGACTGCGGTCGTTCGCGAATGCCACGCTGGGGAATTCGGCGAGCGCGCTGGTGCGAAGATCGAGCGCGTGCGCATGCTGGACGAATTCCGCAGGCAGCGGCGTGGCCGCGTTGATGCCGAGGTCGCCGCCGATCAATTCCGCCGCGCTCATCACGACGGCGCGTTGCACGCGCGCGGCGAGCGTGGCCACCGCGCCCAGCACGACGACCGACAGCAACAACGCGCCGATCAGGGTCCGCAATTCAGGCAGCCGCCATTCGCGTCGCAGGGTGCGCAGCGCATGGCGCGGACCAGTCATTCGGCGTGTCATGTGACGTGCGCCCGGACGCGGCCATCGACGAGGTCGAGGATGCGTGCACAGCGCCCCGCCAGTGCCGGGTCGTGCGTCACGACGATGAGTGTCGTGTGATGCGTCCGGTTCAATGCGAAGAGCAGGCCGGCGATCGCATCACGGCTGGTGTGGTCGAGATTGCCGGTGGGTTCGTCGGCGAACAGGATGCGCGGCTCGTGCACGAATGCGCGCGCGATCGCGACGCGCTGCTGCTCGCCGCCGGACAACTGCCGCGGGTAATGTGCGCGGCGCGGCTCCAGGCCCACGGCGGCCAGCGCCTTGCGTGCCCGCGATGCCGCGTCGGGTGTCGCATCCAGCTCCAGCGGCAGCATCACGTTTTCTTCCGCCGTCAAGGCCGGCAACAAGTGAAAAGACTGGAACACGAAACCGACCAGTTTCAGCCGCAATCGTGCGCGCGCTTCCTCGTCCAGGGTTTCGAGCGCGTGGCCGTCGAGCCGCACGCTGCCATGGCTGGGCAAGTCCAGTCCGGCCAGCAACCCGAGCAACGTGGTCTTGCCCGAACCCGACGCGCCGGTGATCGCCACGGTTTCCCCGGTATTCACATCCAGGCTGACATCGTCAAGAATGTCGAGCCGGCCCGTCGGCCCCTCGACGCGCTTGCCGACTCCCCGTGCGGAAATGAGTGCCATGGTTGCCCGATTGTCATCCGTCCTGCCGTTGTCCATCGTGTGGTGCCTTGTGCTGTGGTTGGCGTTGCCGGTGGCGCAGGCCGCGCCACCGCCGCGCACGACCCTGCTGGTGGGCGACTCGTTGTCTGCCGCCCACAACATCGAGGTCGGCACGTCCTGGCCGGCATTACTGCAAAAGCGTCTTGCCGATATGCGTCCGCCGCGCGCGCTCGTCAATGCCAGCATCAGCGGCGAGACCACCGCGTCGGCCGTTGCGCGATTGCCGGCGCTGTTGAAGCGCTACCAACCCGGCATCGTGATCCTGGAACTCGGCGGCAATGATGGCTTGCGCGGGCTGCCGCTGTCCGAAATCCGCGCCAATCTCTCGCAGATGGTCCGCGACGCGCAGGCAGGCGGTGCGCGCGTGCTGCTGCTCGGCATCGAACTGCCGCTCAATTACGGCCCACAGTACCGCACCGGACTGCGCGCGATCTATGCAGGCCTCGCGCGCGACAACCACGCGCCGCTGGTGCCATTCCTGCTCGACGGCATCGCGCTCGATCCGAAACTGATGCAGCCCGACGGGTTGCACCCGACCGCGGCGGCGCAACCACGGGTGCTGGCGAATGTATGGCCGGTGCTCGCCCCCATGCTTGCGGCGGGAAAATAGCCTGCAGCGTGCGTACGTATTTTCGTACCGAGCGTGCCTCGTTCAATCCGCCAACGCGGCCAGGCGTGCACCGCCCTGCGCGATGACGTTTGACAAACACCCGAACGTTGCGGCCCGGCCGCCGCAGCCTTCTTCAAGCGAGGCTTGTGCGATGCCTTCGAGTGGATCTTCGGAACGAACAGGGAGCGAAAAAAGACCCCCGTTGCCGGGGGTCGTTGGGATCAATTGGACATGGCTTCAAGCCATGCGCCGGCGCAAGCCAAGAAAGCAGCCGATCATCAACACCCCGACTCCGAACATGCCCAGCCCCGCCGGCTCGGGAACGTCAATGGGCGGTGTGTTGGTACAGGCACCGCTGCCGTTTGCGCCACGGGCATCTCCGCTCACGATCCAGCCGTTGCATCCGCCGGTGATGCCTTGCACGTGTGCTACCGACCACCAGCCGCTTTCGTTGCCCATGAAGGGGATGGCGGTCAGGGCGTTCGTGAAGGTCAACTCGTACACCGCCGAGTCGCTGCCATCGAACCGGTTGCCGGAAGACCAGCCGAAGGCCAGGTTGAACGTGCCGGGGACCAAACCTGTGCTGTAGCTGCCACCGAACAGCGCATTGTTGTCCGCGCAGGCACCGGACGTGCAAGCAATCGAGGCAAGCGATGGGCCGAGGTAAAACGCCCAGTCGACGTTTGCGTGGCTGCTGCTCAGCCCTTGCAGGGAATCCGATGCGCTGAGGTGGGAAGTCAGCGTGAGGGTGCCGGTGGTCGCACCGAGGGTGGAGGTGAAGGTCGCCGTCAGCCAAGGCGCCATCCCGTCCGGCGTATTGCCGACAAACACCGTGCCCAGGTTGATCGTGGTCGAGATCGGAATCGGCGTCCCCGTGCCACCGCAACTCCCATCCGGATGGATCTGCTGTTGCACGGCAAAAATACAAGCGCGCGCTGGTGCGACCACTCCAAGCGCGAGAACCACCATGAACATCATGAAAACCGAAAACTTTTTCATCGAGCTGCTCCGTATGATCTTGGGTACCGCCGATCTCCCCGGACCACGGCGCGAACAGGCGGCCCTCACCGTCTGATCGCAGCGACGGGCAGCAACTTCTGTGCCATCTCTTTGTTTAACGTAACTGGTTTCTCGATGCCGAGTCCCGCTTCAACCGAAATGTAAAGTTGTCCGGCGCTTATTTTCCTTCCAGTAACTTTCAATATATTGTTTTACATGAATATTCTTGAGCTATGACGGCATCCGCAAAAACGTAAAGCTTGCCGACAGTTGACGGGGGTTCGCGCTCGCCCGAACCATCACGTCGCGGACACGGGCACAAATTCCTTGCGCCCGAAATGCGCCGCCAGCCACGACCGATTCCAGATCGGAGAAAGCCCTTCAGCGAGGCGGGTTCGCAACCCCACCAGGTCGGGTGCACGAATACCAGATGGTCGGCCCATTCGATCAGCTTGCGCGCGATCTCGGGGTCAGGCTCCAGCGGTTGTCGGCCCGGCGATTCGACACGGACATTCGGATCGAATGCCAGGTCGGCGAGCAGCAATGTCTCGACGCTTGCGCCAGCCGCGCGTGCGCCGTCGCGCCAGGCGGCGCAGAGCGCCGCGCAAAGGCTGTCCTTGCGCGGATGGCCGAGGATCAGCAAGACATTCATGCACGCAGTCCGTTGCGTTCGGGCGCCGCGGGCGCTATGTCGTGCCGGCGGACAGCGCCGCGAGAAACGCGCGCCGCCACGCGCCGATATCGTGTTTCGACACGTGCTCGAACATGGCGGCCCAGCGCTCGCGGCGTTCCTGCAGCGGCATCGTCAGGGCCTGTTCGATGCCTTCCACCAGTCCTTCCGGATCGTACGGATTCACCAGGATCGCCTGCTCCAGTTCGCCCGCGGCGCCGGCGAATTGCGACAGCACCAGCACGCCGGGATCGTCGGCGGGCTGCGCGGCCACGAATTCCTTGGCCACCAGATTCATGCCGTCTCGCAACGGCGTGACCAGCGCGAGCTGCGAAATCCGGTAGAAGCCCGCCAGCGTGGACTGCGCGAAACTGCGGTTGACGTAGCGGATCGGTACCCAGTCCGGGTCGGCGTAGCGGCCGTTGGTGGCGCCGGCCGAGCGCTCCAGGCGGGAGCGCAGTTCGCGGTATTCCGGCACTTCCTCGCGCGAGGGCGGCGCGATCTGCAGGAACGAAACCCGCGAGCGCCATTCGTGGTGTTCCTCGAGAAAGCGGCCGAAGGCGTCGAAGCGGCGCGGCAGGCCCTTGGAATAATCCAGCCGGTCCACGCCGATCGCGAGCTGGCGATAGTTGAGGCTGGCGCGCAGCTTGCGCACCGTGGAATTGTTGACCGCGTATTGCGACTGGCGCGCGACCTCGGCGGTATCGATGCTGATGGGGAACGCCGCAATGTGCGTGTGCCGGCCACCCAGTTCCACCACGTCGCGCGAACGGGTTGCGCCGAGCCTGCGGGCGAAGTAATCGAACAACGCGCGGGCGTCGTCGCGATTCTGCACGCCCACCAGATCGCACGCGCTCAGGGTGGCGATCAGTTCCCTGTGGCAGGGCAGGTTGATCAGCAACTCCGGCGGCGGCAGCGGGATGTGCAGGAAAAAACCGATGCGCGCGCCGATGCCGAGTTCGCGCAGTTCCGCGGCCAGCGGAATCAGGTGATAGTCATGGATCCAGATGCGGTCGTCGTCGCGCAGCAGCGGCGCGAGTCTTTCCGCGAACAGCCTGTTGACCTCGCGGTAGCCGGCGTATTGCGTGCGGCTGTACTGCATCACCGTGGGCTGGAAGTGCAGCAACGGCCACAGGGTGCGGTTGGCGAAGCCGAGATAGTAGGTTTCGTATTCCTCGCGGGTCAGATCCAGCAGCGCGTAGTCGATGTTGCCGGCGGACTCGCGGTGCAACGCGCGCTCGTCCGGCGCGACGC
>JAICIW010000119.1 GCA_025928735.1 Rhodanobacteraceae bacterium
GCGCTTGCGCCGCATCCGCCACCAGCGCAGCAAGCCGTAGGACAAGCGCACCTTTTCCTGGCCGACCGGCAGGTCGGTGCGCGCGAAAATCCACGAGGACTTGCTGAAGGCGATCTGCTGTTCCGGATACACGCTGCGATGCCCGATGATGAGGTACGCCGCCACGCACGCGCCGGCCACGTACAGCGTCGAGTCCGCGCCGAACAGTTCCACGCCCATCAGGATCGCCGCGATCGGCGCGTTGGATGCCGAAGCCACTACCGCCACCAGCCCGACCGCGGCGCCCAGTGCGGCTTTCAACCCCAGCAGATGCGCGAACGCGCCACCGGTGACGGCGCCGATCACGAACTGCGGCGTGACGATGCCGCCGTAAAAACCCGACCCCAGCGTGATCGCGACCAACAACGCCTTCCAGAAAAAGCCGAGATACTGCATTGCGTCGCCCTGCAGCGCACGGTCCATCAGCGGCAGGCTCAGACCCAGATACTCGTTCGGAACCGCGAGGATCAGCAGCGCCAGCACCACGCCGCCGAGCAGTGGCAGCAATGGCGGCCACAGTGCGTAGCGCGCGCGCAGCCAGCCGAACGCCTTTTTCGACTGATGCAGCAATTCCACGAACAGCCATGCCACCGCGCCACACAGGATGCCGATCACCACGGTTTTCAGAAACAGCCATTCGGTGAAATCGCCGACGAAAGCGATGTGATATTGCGGATACGGCACGCCCAGCCAGCGCGACACCTCGAACGCGGTGACGCCGGCCACGATGCCGGGAAACAGGAAATCGTGGCGGATGCGGCCGATCGCCAGCATCTCGACGCCGTAGATCGCGCCCGCGATCGGCGTGCCGAACACGCTGGAAAAACCTGCGCTGACGCCGCACGCCAGCAACCGTTTGCGCATTTCCGGATTCAGGTGCAATACGCGCCCGACCGTCGCCGCAAGGCTTGCGCCGATGTGCGAGCAGGGCCCTTCCTTGCCGGCCGAGCCGCCGCAGCCGAGCGTGATCAGCGCCGCCACCGGCTTGATCCACATCGTGCGGAACGGCAGCTTGCCCTGCTGCTCGTTGACGGCAACGATCGCGTTGTCGTTGAAGGTGCTGCGACGGAGCTTGTAACCGTAGTGCAGCAGCAATCCGTTGGCAAAACCGCCCAACGGCAGCAAACTCATCTGCAGCCACAGCGGCGCCGCGTACGCGCGTCCGGCGGTCGCGAACAGGATGCGCAAGAAAATCGTGCAGCCGACGCCAACCAGTGCGCCGGTGAAAATCGACAACACCAGCCATTGCACGACCGTCGCGAACATCACCAGCGGCTCGGCCATATGGAAGCGCCGGATGCGGGCCGGACTTGGCGAAGGCGTGGTCGTGGCGGCAACTCGCGTGGCGAAACCTGAAGTATAGCCATGGGTCGCGTCGCCCTTGACAGCCATCCGGCATTCGCTAGACTGATCGGCTCACTGCGCCACGCCCGGGCTTCGGGCGAATCGATCGGCCTCCGCACCCGCGATCCCGAACCCATCGAACAGGCGCACCGGGTTTGGCTAGGTAGCTCAGACGGTTAGAGCGCGGCACTCATAATGCTGAGGTCGGCGGTTCGATTCCGCCCCTAGCCACCATCTCATATCGGTTCACAACGGCGTGCGCTGGTTGCACTCGCACTGCGCCATTCGATGCGTCGAGCCGTCATGACGTTGGGTTTGTCTCACCCTCGCATCACCAGCCGCTTCAAATAATCGTATTCGCCGGCCACCAGCGCCACGTCATCGCGCCGGCGCAGCTTGCGCACGCGCACCAATCCGCTGTGGGGATGGAACTGCACCTGACGCGGATAGACGTCGCCCAGGTCTTCCGCCAGCAGTTGCAAATGCGCCTGCGCGATGTAGCGGCGCACGAATTCGATGTTGCGCCGGCCGACGTCGCTCATCTGCGGCAGCACCCGCCCGCCGCCGAAAACCTTCACCTGCAAGTCGGGCCGCTTGCCGCCGGCTTTCAACACCGCATTGATGAGTTGTTCCATCGCATCGCTGCCGTAGCGGGCGATGCGCCCCGAACCGGCCGCCCAGTTGTCACCGGCGCCGTCGGCGGGCGCGGGCAACATGAAGTGATTCATGCCACCGACGCCGCGCACCGGATCGTGGATGCAGGCGGAAACGCAGGAACCCAGCACGGTGCCCACCTGTTCCTCCTGCGTGCTGACGTAGATTTCGCCGGGCAGCACCTTCACCACCGTGCAGTTCTGGTTGGGATCGAAGTACCGCCGCACGTGTTCGAACCCCGGCATGGGTTGCAGGGGCGCGGGGAGAGTTCTGCGTTCGGTGAATGCGTCGGCCATCAGCCTTGTTTTCGGTACGCGGTGCGGCCGGCCAGTTCGAAACCGGCATCCGCGCCGTACATGGATTCAGAGTGACCCAGGAACAGATGTCCGCCCACCGGCAACATGTCGGCGAAGCGCCGGAACAGCCGCTGCTTGCTCGGCTGGTCGAAATAGATCACCACGTTGCGGCAGAAGATCGCGTCGAACGGCCCGCGCATCGGCCAGTGATGCATGAGGTTCAGGGGGCGCACGCTGACCAGCTCGCGCAGGCGCGGATGCACCGAGACGTGACCGGCCTGTTCGCCAGAGCCCTGGATCAACCAGCGCCGGCGACGCGAATCGCTGATGCCCTCGAGTTTGTCCGCGGCATACAGCCCGCTGCGTGCAGCGGACAGCGCGCGCGGCGAGATATCGGTGGCGAGGATTTTCGCATCGATCTGCCGCAAGCCATGGCGCTCCAGTGCCTCGGCCAGAACCATCGCGATCGCGTATGGCTCTTCGCCCGTGGAACAGCCGGCCGACCAGATGCGCAAGCGGTCTTCACTGCGACGTTTGCGCGTCAACCAGTCGGGCAGCAACTGGTCGGCGAGCAGATCGAAATGGTGCGGCTCGCGGAAGAACGAGGTGACGTTGGTGCTGATCGCGCTGGCAAGCTCGCCGAGTTCACCCTCCGGACCCGCGCGCAACAGCTCGCAATAAGCCGCGTAGTCCGGCAGGCGCAGCGCACGCAGCCGCCGCGCCAGCCGTCCCTGCACGAGCTGGCTCTTGTGCTCGCCCAGCGAGATACCGAGGTTATCGCGGACGAATTCGCGCAGGAACCGGAATTCGGCCTCGCCGAGCGGGGCCATGTCGCCACCGGGCGCGACGGCATCCCGCTCCACCGCGACGGCGACGGCATCGCGACGCATGTTCATGAGTCCTCCCGGTTTGGCCGGAGGGTGGGCTTCCCAAGCTGTATCGGCCGATGCGCGGCAGGCTTGAGCGCAGCGATGGCCGTCGGAACAACCACTCGCTCCGGGGCCGGCGCTATTGTGTCGACGAACTGCATATCGGCCGGTGCTGCAACCGTTTGAGCGAACCGCGACGATCCGTTTGCGCGGGATATCCGAATCGCGCAGCGAATCACATCGCCGCCGCGGTGAGATCTGGCGGTCGGACAACACGCGGGCGTGCGCGTTGTCCAATGCCCCCTGCCGAAAGTCATGCGCGGACACGGCTCTTTCCGACGTGGCACGGCACACTCACGTGATCCGCCTGCAATCACCGGTGCGCGCGAACTGTCTGCGCCAAGATTTCCGATGCCCTATCGGCCGGCGCCGGGCGAACTTGAGGACAACCTTCGCCCTTCCGTGCGAACCAGTCGACAGTTTGCAAATTGGACTGTCACAAGTCCTTCACGAATTCACTTTCTGGTACGAAGCGTGCTTTGTCTGTGCGTGTTCGAGGGGCAACCGGCAAGACGGATTTCACGTGGCAGGAGGCGCAGGACTCGACATCGGATCACGCAAGGCTTGAGCTTTTCAACTCGTCGTACGGCTTTCATACCAACTAGAAAAGGGGAGGAGGCGCCACCCTTGGCGCCCGATGTGGACACCAATGAATATTGAAGAACTGCTCGAAGAAATCCAGGACACCAATCTCACCTACCTCATGCTCGCGCAGCGGCTGCTGAAAGAGGATTACGCCGCCGCCCAGTTCCGTCTGAAGCTCGACGACGACATGGCCAAGCTGCTGATGTCGCTTTCGACCAAGCAACTCAGCCGATTGGCCCGCACCAACCAGTTCCTGTTCCGCCTGTGCTTCGACAATGCCGATCAGGTGCAGAAGATCGTCGGCGAGAAGCGCGATTCGGCGATGATGCAGACCCACGCCTCCCTTTTGATGTCCCGCGCTGCCGCGGGCCACGCCTGAGGAGGGCGGACAAATGGAAAACCCGGAAAAAAGCCTCGTCGCCAGGATGCACCAGGTGCAGCTTGCAGTGAACCTGATCGAACTCGGCGCCCGCCTGCAGGTCCTGGAAACCGAAACCGACCTGAGCCGCGGCCGCCTGTTGCGGCTGTACAAGGAAGTGCGCGGCATCTCGCCGCCCAAGGGCATGCTGCCGTTCTCCACCGACTGGTTCCTGACTTGGTCGCCCAACATCCACTCGTCGCTGTTCTACGGCATCTACCAGCGGCTCACCGAAGAACAGGGCTGCAAGCGCATCGATGCGTTCGTGAAGGCCTACCGGCTGTATCTCGAACAGGTGATGCTGGATGACAGCGAGCCGGTGCTGGGCCTGAATCGTGCCTGGACCTTGCTGCGCTTCTTCGAAAGCGGCCTGCTGGAACTGGCCGAATGCACCAGTTGCCACGGACGTTTCGTGATGCACGCACACACGCCCTGCAAAGACTACGTTTGCGGGATCTGCCGCCCGCCCTCGCGCGCCGGCAAGACCAGCAAGGCGCGCGCGAAGGCACACGAAGCTGCGAAACATGACGAGGTCGTCGTCAGTCTCGACCCGCACGTACATTGCGTCGACGACGCCGAGGCGGTGCCGGAACCGCGACCGAAGCGCGCTGCTGGCATGCGCTGAAGCCGTTCCACCGCCACATCTGTTGAAACGCCCGGGGATTCGTCTCCGGGCGTTTTTCCTGGTCGGCCGCGACATCAAAAGCCCCGTGGATCAATCGGCAAGCCGCGCGCGCATCCGCGAGACCGCCTGGCTGTGCAACTGGCACACCCGGGATTCGGACACCCCCAGCACCGCGCCGATTTCCTTGAGGTTGAGTTCTTCCTGGTAATACAGGGTGATCATCAACTTCTCGCGCTCGGGCAGAGCCTCGATCGCGGCCTTGATGCGCTCGCGGTGTTCCTCGCCCAACAGCCGCGCCATGGGTGATTGCAGGCCGTCGGAATCGTCTTCCGGCTCGCCCTGTTCTTCGACCACTTCCTCGAACGGCAGCAAATAGCCACAATTGGTATCGGCGAGCAGCTCCTGGTATTCGGTCAGGCTGATGCCCATTTCGGCGGCGATTTCGGGTTCCTCCGCCGGCCGGCCATTGCGCTGTTCCAGTTTGTGCACGCAGGCATCCATCGCACGCGCCTGACGGCGCACGCTGCGCGGCAACCAGTCGCGGCTGCGCAGCTCGTCGATCATCGCGCCACGGATGCGCTGACTGGCGAAGGTGGCGAAGCTGGCGCCGGCCTTCGGATCGAAGCGACCCATCGCGTCCAGCAAGCCCAGGGTGCCGGCCTGGATCAGGTCATCCAGCTCGACGCCCGACGGCAGCTTCACCTGCAGCGCCAGCGCCTGGCGGCGCACGGCGGGCAGGTGCTGCTTCAGCAACTCGTTCTGATCGATTTTTCCCTGTGCGGTATACATCTTCGGTCGAGGTCAGGAACGGCTGGAGTTTGCGGCCATCATGGTCACATGTCCATTATGGCCGGATGCGCGAAGCGGAATGCCCCGATAAGGCGCCGTTCCCGTCGGCTTTTTGGGTGATCGAAATCGCGCGCCGCACGGACTCACCGGTAGTCCACCAGCAACTGGATGGCGCCCACCTGCACGGGCGTGCGTTGGCCCGGCGGAAGACGGAAACGAAATTGCAGCGGCGCAGCGGCGGGCTGGCCGGCCAACGCTTCGCTGGCGCCACGGGCTCCCTTCACGGGCACGCAGCGCCGATCCACGCACAACTCGGCAGCGAGCGTGCGGCCGGGCGGCAGCGCAAAGCGCCAGCGCACGCTGCGGATTTCCGCACCGGTGGCCACGGCCGGAGCCGTCAATGGCGCGCTGAGATAGATTCGGCCGGCGCCCGCCACGCGCGGTCCATCCACCGTGCCGCTCCAGCTTCCGGCTGCGGCCAGCGCCGCGCACGACGCCAGCAGCATGGCGCAAGCCGAGACGCACCCGATGCATCGACGAACGCCCCTCATGCTCAATGCATTGCGCCGACAAGGGTGGTGACGCGCAAGCCGCGTTCGTCGGGAATTTCCGCCTGCGACAGCACCGCGAGTTGCGACAGCCGACGGCGCAGAAAGCGCGCCAGCAACGGCCGCAGCGTCGGCGCGACCACCAGCACCGACGGCTCGCCCGAGGATTCCTGGCGCGCCAGCGCCTTGGCGGTTTCCTGCATCAGCGTGTCGGCCAGGCCCGGCTCCATTGCACCACCGCCGTGGATTGCTTGATCGAGTACCTGCTCGAGCTGCGTATCCAGTCCGATCACACGCAGTTCGCGCTCGGCGCCGAACCACTGGTCGGTGATCGCGCGGCCCAGGGCCACGCGCACCCGCGCGGTCAGCTCGGCCGGATTGGTCTGCTCGCCGCCCTGCGCGGCCAGCGTATCCAGGATGGTGCGCATGTCGCGGATCGAGACGGATTCGTCCAGCAGGTTCTGCAGGAGTTTCTGCAGTACCGCCAGCGAAACCGTCTTGGGCACCACGTCCTCGACCAGCGCCTTGTGTTCCGCGCCGACCTTGTCGAGCAATTGCTGGACTTCCTGACGCCCCAGCATTTCGCCGGCGTGCAGGTGCAACAGGTGGTTGAGGTGGGTCGCGACCACCGTGGTGGCATCGACCACCGTGTAGCCGAGGATCTGCGCTTCCTCGCGCTTGTCGGCCTCGATCCACTTGGCCGGCAACCCGAAAGCAGGATCGGTGGTGGCGGCGCCGTCCAGTTCCCCGGTCACCTGACCCGGATCGATCGCCAGCCACTTGCCGGGATACGC
>JAICIW010000325.1 GCA_025928735.1 Rhodanobacteraceae bacterium
CATGTATTCGGACGGGCGGAAGCGCCGCATCGCGACCGGCTTGTTGTCGAGATCGTTGAGTTCCACCACCACCACTGGCCACGGCTGACTGAATGCGGCGTTGTTGCGCACGGTGGCCGTGATGGTCAATGCGCCCGCGGCATTGGGGTCCGGGCGCACGTCGCGCGACAGCAATTCAAGCTGCGACGTGTCCTTGATCAGCGGCAGATTGCAGGGAACGGCACGGCAGATACGCGCGATCCAGGGCTGCGTCGTCGGGTTCCGGAACAACTCGATCCGGTCGGACCAGGCCAATTGCGCGGCCAGCAGCAACGCGAGCAGCACGCAACCCAGCGCCCACGCCACGCTGGCGCGCGAGACGCGGCGCTGCGGTCGCACGTAGACTGGCGCGGGCGTGGCCTCCGCTTCCATGTCGCCATTGTCGGCCGGAATTTCTGCGGAAACATCGAGGGCCGATTCGTCACCGGCGGTCGCTTCCGCATCATCGGGCGATTCGATCGGCTGCGCGGTTTCCTGTTCTTCGAATGACGGTGCTTCCAGGATTGCCGAGGCGTCCGGTGCGTCAAATGGCTCCGGCGCTTCGACTTCGAATTCCGACGCGTCGGATTGATCCGCGAACGTGGCCGCTGCTTCATCGGGCTCCGCGTTGTCGGCGCTTTCTGCGCGCGCATGGCGCAGGTTGCTTTCGGACGGAAATTCGATGGTCCAGTTTTCGATGTCCGCATCCGTGGGCGACGACGCATCGTCGTCCGCCGGTTCGGATGTCGTGGTCAGCTCCGATTCGAGATCGGAGAACCAGTCATCGGCGCCGCCCGAGGGTGCATCGGAAGCCGAAGCCGGGGGTGCGGCTTCCACTTTCGGTGACGGACCGGGTTTTTCCTGCCGCGCCTTCCTGGTCGCCGATTCGAATGCGGCAGGTGGCACTGCCTCGGTCAACGTGGGAGCGCGCTCGGACGGTTCCTGCTCGGGCAGCGGCGTCAAGGGTTCGATCGGCAATGTGTCCGAAAGCGTGCGCAGCGCGTCGAAGCGTTTGTCGCAGTGACCGCAGCGCACGATGCCGAGCGAAGCCTGCAGCGCGTCTTCATCGATCGCGTAAACCGTCAGACATTCCGGGCACTGGGTGTACATGCCGGGATTGTAGGCCAGGGTAGCCGCCGTGAGGCGCTATTCACGCATGCCTTCGATGCGGACCCAATCCTCGCGGTGAACGGCGCGCAGGTCGACGAACCCGCAGGCGCGATAGCGATCCAGCAGTTCGCCTTCCTGCCCGGCCAGAATGCCCGACAGCGCGAAGGGCGCGGCGGGCTTGCACAGTGCCGCGAAACGCGGCGCCAGTTCGGCGAGCGGCCCGGCAAGGATGTTGGCGACGAACAGGTCGGCTTGCGCATCCGTTGAAAGTTCATTGGGCAAGCAGACGTGCAGGCCATCCGAGACTTCATTGCGCGCGGCATTGTCCCGCGTGGCGATGAGCGCCTGCGGGTCGTTGTCCACGCCGATCGCGCGCGCGGCGCCGAGTTTCAGGGCCGCGATCGCGAGTACGCCCGAGCCACAGCCGTAGTCGAGCAGGGTTTTGCCCGCGAGATCGAGGCGGTCCAGCCATTCGAGGCAGAGCGCCGTGGTCGGATGCGTGCCGGTGCCGAAGGCGAGGCCTGGGTCGAGGCGAACGATGGCTGACATGTCACGATCATCCGGCGGTTCGATATTCCACGGGTAGATCCACAACCGCCGTCCGAATTGCATCGGCCGATACCGGTCCATCCACGCGCGTTCCCAATCCCGGTCGGCGACTTCGCGGAACCCGATGGCGCCGGGCGCGAGCTCAGGCAACGCATCCTGCAGCACGTGCACGATGCCGCGTCGATCGCGATCGGCTTCGAACAATGCCAGCAGCGTCAGCGACTGCCACAACGGCGTTTCGCCGACGCCCGGCTCGAAGATCGAGGCTTCGTCGGGCGTGTCCGCGTCGGCGTCCATCAATGTCACCGACAGCGCGCCTAGATCTTCCAGCGCAGCCTCCGCGTCGGGCTGCGCGGCGGCGTCGAGCGTCAGTTGCAGTTCGAGCCAGGGCATGGATGAAGATGCGTAAATAGTAAGTCGGCGGCTGCGCCGCCTGTAAAGGGTAAGTGAGAGCAGCACAGGGTAGAGCCGCTCTCTGCGTTCTCTGTACGGCGAAAGAGGGATGCGGTGGAGGCTGTGATCGCATTGACGCTTTACAGGCGGCGTAGCCGCCGACTTTACGCTTTACAGCGCCGCAGGCGCGACTTGCAGCGAGCGCAGCGAGCGACTTCCCGGCTCCAATCAGCTCCCCAGCCCGATCCCCTTCTCCTTCTGCTCCCGGATGCGCTTTTCGAGGTAATGGATGTTGCGTCCGCCGTGCTTGAAACCGCTGTCGGCCATGATGCGCTGCTGCAACGGCAGGTTGGTCTTGACGCCCTCGATCACGGTTTCGCTGAGCGCGGTGCGCATGCGCGCGATCGCGGTTTTGCGATCGAGCCCATGCACGATCAGCTTGCCGATCATCGAATCGTAATTCGGCGGAATCTTGTAGCCGTCGTACAGATGCGTGTCGATCCGCACGCCGGGGCCGCCCGGCGCCTCGAAGCGCTTCACCATGCCGGGGCTGGGCATGAAGGTGTCGGGGTCTTCGGCGTTGATGCGGCATTCGATGGCGTGGCCGCGCGGAATAATGTCTTCCTGCCTGATCGACAGCGGCTGGCCCGCCGCGATCAGCAACTGTTCGCGCACCAGGTCCACGCCGGTGATCAACTCGGTCACCGGGTGCTCCACCTGGATGCGGGTATTCATCTCGATGAAATAAAAGCGTCCGTCCTGGAACAGGAACTCGAACGTGCCCGCGCCACGATAGCCGATGCGGATGCAGGCATCGGTACAAACCTTGCCGATCTCGGCGCGCAACTCCGGCGTGATGCCGGGCGCCGGCGCTTCCTCGACCACCTTCTGGTGGCGACGCTGCATCGAGCAGTCGCGTTCGCACAAATGGATCGCGCGGCCCTGGCCGTCGGCCAGCACCTGGATTTCCACGTGGCGCGGGTTCTC